>NZ_JBHWIR010000090.1:0-30667 GCF_042731835.1 Kitasatospora sp. NPDC059817
CGCGGGCGGCCCCCCCCCCGCGGCGGGCCCCCCCCGGGGGCGACCCCGCCCCGCCGCCCCCGGCGGCGCCCCCGCCCCCCCGGGGGGGGGCCGGGGGGCCGGGCCGGGTGCCGTCAGGGCCTCAGGAGGTCAGCGCCTCCGGGCCTGCGGGGCGGTTCAGGCGGCGGTGCGACCGTGGCGGCCACGGCGGCGCAGGACGAAGACCGCGGCGCCACCGGCCAGGACCAGGCCACCGGCGACGGCGGCGAGGATCGGGGTCGAGTCACTGGCACCGGTCTGGGCCAGGCCACCGGTGCCCGGGGCGGAGTTGGTCGCGGCCGGGCTCGGGTGCGCGCCGGCGGCGGTGCTGGCACCGGCCGACGGGGTACCGGCCTGGCTCGGGGTGCCACTCGGGGTGCCGGTCGGGGCGGTGCTCGGGGCGCCGCTCGGGGTGCCGCTCGCGGCCGGGGTCGACGGGCCGGAGGTCGGCGGGGTCACGCCGGTCTTGCAGTCCAGGACGCCCTTGAACTCCTTGGCGAAGCCGTTCGGGCCGGTGACGTTGATGTCGTAGGCGGCCTTCTCGGCGACCGGGACGAGCACGTTCTCGGTCTTGCCCGGCTGGACGGTCAGCTGCTTGCCCGGCTTGACCGTGACGGTGGCGGCCTCGTCACCACCGTTGGTGACGGTGACGCGCACGCCGTTGTTCTCGCACTCGACCTGGGCGGTGCTGTCGACCAGCGCGCCCTGGCCCTGCTTCCAGGTGGCCTTGGCGCCGGCGGAGACGCTGAGCTTGCTGGAGCCGGCCAGGATCATGCTCTGGCTGTGCCGCTTCGGGTCGTAGCCCTCGCTGAGGAAGACCCGGCCGCTGGGCACGACGGTGTCGGCGGCGGCGGCCAGGGCGACGGAGCCGTCCGGGGTGCCGGCCGGCACGTCCAGGAACAGCTGGGTCTCCTTGATCGGACCGGTCAGGGTGGCGCCGACCGGCTTGCCGTCCTTGTCCACCACCTTGACCTTGTCGGCGGCGTCACCGGTGACGGTGAGCTTCACCTCGGCGGCGCTGGACTTGAGGGTGAAGGGGCCGAGCTTGTTGCCGGACTTGCCGGAGACGGAGTCCGGGTTGAGCGTCAACGAGGGGTTGGGCTCGGCGGCGATGCCCTTGTTGGCGTCGCCGAGCAGGTAGTCGCGCAGCTTCTTGGCCTTGGCGTTGCGCGGGGTGGCGTTCTTGTTGTCCGAGAACTTCCAGATCGCGGCCTGGGTGCCCGCGGCGGCGTCCTCGGCGGTCAGGCCGTCGACGCCGACGGTCTTGCCGAGCGCCGTCAGGTCCTTGACCTGCGGGTAGGAGTTCTCCAGGATCCAGCGGATCTTGGAGGCCGCCTCGACCTTGTTCTTGCCGCCGAGGGAGCTCGACTTCCAGTCCGACTCCTGGTACTTCGCGGCGCTGTCCAGGTAGACCGGGTTGTCGAAGTCGATGCAGTAGGTCTGGATCTCGCCGTTGGACGTCTTGAGGGTGAACAGACCGCCGTCGACGGTCCCCTTGCCCTCGACGTCGATCTTCTCGCCCACCATCGTGTTCTGGAGGACGGCCTTGACGCCCGCACCCGGGGTGTCCGCCGCGGCCGCCGCACCGGCCGCGAACAGGCCCCCGCCCAACACCAGGCTGGTCGTGAGCATGACAGTGGTTATGCGGGGGAGACTCCGCACCTGCCTCTGGAACATCTGGGATCCCTCCGGGGCCGGGCCGCACCGATGGACAGCCCGCCGACTTGCCGTGCCGCGCGCGCCCCCTGTGGCGCTGCTGCGGGTATGAACCAGACGAATCCTATTGAGCCCCGCAGGCCCCGAAACCCCCATGCGAAATCAGGACGATTCCGTATCTGGATCGTTATCAACCCCCTCAGTTTCGACACAAGCTGACGATCAGCCAGAATCTCCTCGCGACTTTTCGTTATCCGGGCGAGATTGCGCATGCGGGCGCAACAACAGTCTCGATCAACATATTTGTCGACAGTTAAGGTCATCGACCCGTCAGATCAGCGCAGCCTGCTCGTCACCTCCCCGCTCCCCCTCGGCCACCCTGCCCCGCTCCCCCGCCTCCGCCTCCGACGCCCCGTCCGACACCGGCCGCGCCGGCGGCGGGGGCTCCGGCGGGCGCGGCGCCGAGGCCACCGCCAAGGCCTTCCGCGCCTCCAGCGCGTCGGCGATCCACCCCGGCACCACCCCTGCCCCGGCCTGCGCCCCGCTCGGCCCGGTGGCGCCCGACGGCTGCCCGCGCACCCCCGCCGCCCAACGGAACGCCGAGGTACCACGGGTGAGGTCGTGTCCGACCGATCGGGCGTCGATCTCGGCCCCGGTGCGCTTCACCTCGCCGTCGGCCCACTCCCGCAGCCGCAGCCGACCACTCACCAACACCGGATCCCCCTTGGCGAGCGAACCGATCAGATTGACCGCGAGCCCCCGCCAGGCCGTCACCGTCAGCCACTGCGTCTCGCCGTCCGCCCAGCACTCGCGCTGCCGGTCGTACCGGCGCTCGGTGCAGCCGAGCCGGAACTTGGCCATCGGCACCCCGCTGCCCGTTTCGCCGTAGCTCACCTCCGTCGCGACAATGCCGACGATCGTCACCTGCATCTCGTTCACAGTGCACTCTCCGTTCTCGCCGATGCACCGTACGGAATCGACCGGTGCGCGTCGAGAGTGCGCTTCGCGGGAAATCCCCGCCAGAGAGTTCTGAAATCCTGTGGACAACTCGATGCCTCGGAAAACCGACGTCACTCGCAGGGGTGAATTTCGGCCTTTCGGCACCCCTTCGAGCCCATCTCATCGCGGTCATGACAACAAACCGGCTGCTCGCCGCCCCCAACCGACACGCCCCGGAACAGCGCCGACCGACCGTCCGCGCACGTCATCCGACCGGAGGAAGCCGAATACGGCCCCCCACCCGCACCGGTGGCGACACATTCTCCGTGCCGAATCCATAACGGGTGGGGCGGCAGCCCCGTAACGACTGCACAACGTCCGGCTCGGAACACTCCCAGACCGCTGCACTCACGGCGTTCACCTGCGATTATCGGACCGCTCCACCGAACCGACACACCAACGGCGGTGTCGTCACACTCGGCCGAGGAACTGGGCACCCTTATCCTGTCCCCGACAGGTCGAGGGCCCACCGACCCCCACCCTCACGGCACGGGGCCGGACACGCGCGCCCCCGGCGCTCGTCGCCCGACCCGGCCACGGTCACGCCCGCCCGGGCGCAGCCCGTCCCGCCCCCATAGCTCAGCGGATAGAGCACCCGCCTTCTAAGCGGTAGGTCGCAGGTTCGAATCCTGCTGGGGGCACCACCTCGGCATTCCCGCAGGCCGCCAGGCCGGCGGCCGCATTGCCCGGCCGTCGCGGGCTCCCGGAAATCCCCTCCGCACACCGCCTGATTGCGTACACCCACCGCACCTAACCCGTGACGATGCGTGTCATGGCCGCTGCGATAACAGGCTGCTCCGGATGACCGCCACTGCGGATCGGATGCGGGAGAAGACCCGAACAACCGAAATCCCGGGCGAATCACGCTCCGGGGACAATCCGCCCCACCGACCCGGCCGGGAGCCGCTCGGTCGGGTTCCCGACCGGCCGCTCGGCCCGTGATCGCGAGCCCGGCCGGCCGCTCAGCCGATGGCGGCGAGCCTGCCGCCGGTGGCGCGTCAGTCGGCGGTGGCGCGTCAGCCGGCGGTGGCGAGCCCGGCCAGGTAGGCGTCCAGCAGAGCGGTCTGCCGCTCGGGCGGGAACTCCGCCGGGGCGAACAGCACCTGCACCACCAGGCCGAGCGCGAAGGCCTGCGCACCGGTCGCGAGCGCGGCGGCGTCGGCCCCGGCCGGGAGCTCCCCGAGCCGCTGGGCGTCCGCGACGTGCACCGCGAGGGCCTCGCGCGAGCGGGCGTAGCGACCCGCGTGCGCGGCCGCGAGCGCGGGGTCCGACAGGGCGACGTCCCAGGAGCCGACCCAGATCCGGTTGCCGGCCGCCGCCGCCCCGTCGAGCGGCAGGACGTCGAGCAGCGCGGCCCGCAGTCGGGCCAGCCCGGGGGGTGGCGGCGGGGTGCCGTCGGCGGGGGCGGTGCGCCGGGGCCGGGAGCCGGAGCGCCGGTCGAGTTCGTCCAGGGCGTGGCTCAGCAGGGCCCGCTTGTTGGGGAAGTAGTGCGTCAACAGGCCGGTGGAGGCGCCCAGTTCGGTGGCCACGGCACGCAGGGTCAGCCCTTCGAAGCCACGGCTGGAGAGCACCCGCCACACGCCCTCGGACACTTCCAGGCGGCGGGCGTCATGGTCTCCACGGGCCGGTGTCATGGGGGTCATCGTACATACCAAACGTTTGTTATGTATGGTTCCCAGCACACCGCGCATCCCGTGGACCGTGCATCCCGTGAAAGGCCAGCCCATGTTTGCCGTACCGCTCGCCGAGAACGCCGAACTGCGCCCGCTGGAGCCGTGGCAGGCGGCCGAGTTCCTGGCCCACATCGACCGCGCCCGCGCCCACACCGATCCGTGGATCCCCTGGGCCACCCGCTCCACCGACCTCGACTCCGCCCGCGCCACCCTCCAGCGCTACGCCGACCAGCAGGCCGCCGACAGCGGCCGGATCTACGGCATCTGGCGGGACGGCACGCTGGTCGGCGGCGTGATGTTCGTGAGCTTCAACGCCCAGAGCGGCGTCTGCGAGATCGGCGCCTGGACCGAGCCGGCCGGCGAGGGCGGCGGGCTGATCACCGCCGCCGTCCGGGTGCTGATCGACTACGCCTTCACCACCCGCGGCCTGCACCGCGCCGAGTGGTGGTGCTCCGCCGGCAACGCCCGCAGCCGGGCCGTCGCCGAGCGGATCGGCATGAGCCTGGACGGCACCCTGCGCGAGTGGTACCCGCACAACGGGGTCCGCCACGACAAGCAGATCTGGTCGATCCTGGCTCCGGAGTGGACGCCCGGGGCCTGACCGGACGCGGAGGGGCCCGGTGGACACCCCCGTGTCCCACCGGACCCCGCACCCCGGACCGTCGCCCCAGACCCCTCAGGCCCGTCAGGCCGCCAGCACCGGCGGCTCCGCCGCCGCCACCGCCCTGGGCACCCGCAGCGCGAGCAGCAGGACCAGCACCAGCAGCCCGCCGGCCGACACGAACACCACGTCGACGGCGTCCGTGAAGCTGCGCAGCGCGTGCTCGCGGGCCGCGCCGCCGAGCGTCCGGACGGCGCCGAGCGGCAGGCCGGGCTCGCCGTCCGCGAACTCCCGGGCCAGCACGGTGCCGAAGAGCGCCGCGCCGAGCGCGCTGCCGAGGGTCTGGAAGAAGCGGATCCCGGTGGTCGCGACGCCGAGCTGGTGCCGGGGGACGGACTCCTGCACCACCGTGACCAGTTGGCCGATCAGCTGGCCCATCCCGACGCCCAGCAGGGCGAGTTCGCCGCAGACCGCCCACAGCCCGGTGGTCGGGCCGCTGAGGCCGAGCAGGAGCAGGGCGATCGCCGCGCAGCCCGCGCCGGCCACCAGGAAGGTGCGCTCCGCATGGCCGCGGGCGGTGAGCCGGCCGGCCAGCAGGCCGACCGCCGTCATCCCGCCCGCCATCGGGATCAGGTAGAGGCTGGCCGAGGTGGGGTCGACGCCGCGGGCGATCTGCAGGTAGAGCATCACGTAGACGATCGAGCCGGTCATACCCATCCCGACCAGGCCCTGGATCGCGAAGCCGAGGCGCACCACGCCGATCCGGAACAGCGACAGCGGCAGCACCGGCTCGGCGGCGGCGGCCTGGCGCCACACGAAGAGGCCGAGCGCGGCCAGGGTGGCGGCGACGAGCCCGAGGATCACCGGGGAGGTCCAGGCGTAGTCCTTGCCGCCCCACTCGGTGACCAGCAGCAGCCCGGTCGCGAAGGCGGCCGCGAGGGCCGCGCCGAGGAAGTCCAGGCTGCGGCGGCCGGCCGCCGGCGGCAGCTTGATCACCAGGGCGGTGCCGACCAGGACGAGCAGGCCGAGCGGCAGGTTGACGTAGAAGATCCAGCGCCAGCCGAGGTGGTCGGTGAACAGCGCCCCGATCAGCGGGCCGACCGCCATGCCGATGCCCGCGACGATCCCGCCCATCGCGCCGCCCTTGCCGCTGCCGCGCTCGGCCGGGTCCTTGAGGTGGGCGACGACCACCATGGTGACGCTCATCAGCCCGCCGCCGCCGATGCCCTGGAGGGCCCGGAAGGCGATCAGCTGGCCCATCGACTGCGCGAGCCCGCAGAGCGCCGAGCCGACCAGGAAGGTGCCGACCGCGCCGAGCAGCACGCGTTTGGCGCCGTACAGGTCGCAGAGCTTGCCGTAGAGCGGCAGCAGCGCGGTCGCGGCGAGAGCGAACGAGCTGATCAGCCAGGGCAGCCGGTCGACGCCGTGGACGGGGTCGAGCTCCCGGACGATCGGCACGGTGGCCGCGGACACGATGTTCATGTCGAGCACGGCCAGCACGATCGTGACCAGGCAGAGCAGCATGCCCAGGTTGCGCTGGGCCGGTGTCATCAAGGCAGGGGCAGCGGGCGCCATCGGTAAGTCCCCCCAGGGTCGGTGGAGTTCGGGCCGGGCCGGTGCGGCCGGCGGCACGCCCTCACCATGGCAGTTTTTTTATACCTGGTCAATTCTTAATCTCGGCTCAATCTTCATCCTGGTCGATCTTTGATCCTGGTACAGTCGAGCCATGGCGACGCACACCGGCTTCAGCCCCGACGACGACCGCGACCTCGACGCCCTCCCGCTGCGCGAGCGCAAGAAGATCCAGACCGGCATCCGGATCTGGCGCACCGCCATCGGGCTGTTCGCCGAGCGGGACTTCGACCAGGTCTCGGTGGCCGAGATCGCGGCCGCCGCCGAGGTGTCCAAGATGACCGTCTTCAACTACTTCCCCACCAAGGAAGACCTGGTCATGGCCCCCATGGAGCAGCACCTCGACGAGCCGGCCCGGGTGGTCCGCGAACGCGCCCCCGGCACCTCGGCGGTGGCGGCGCTGCGCGAGCAGTACCTCGCCGCGCTGGAGCAGCACGACCCGGCCACCGGGCTGAGCGACGAACCGCTCGTGCTCGACGTGGTCCGGCTGATCCACCGCACCCCGGCCCTGGCGATGCGCGCCACCGCCGGCTTCGGCCGGCACGCGCAGGGCCTGCTGACCACCGAACTCCTCGCCCAGGACCCGGCCCACGACGAGCTCACCGCACAGATCGCCGCCGCCCAACTGCTGGCCGCCCGACTGGCCCTGACCACCGAGAACCAGCGCAGGATACTGACCGGCGAACGCGCCGCGGCCGCCCTGCCCGCCGCCCTCGACCGGGCCGCACGCGCCTTCGCCCTGGTCGAGGGCGGCCTCGGCGACTACTGCGCCGTCACCTCCTGAGAGAGTGGGCGCACCACGACCGCCCGGAGGTGCGCATGGACCAGCCGCTGCTCACGCGGGACCGCTCCGCCCTGCCCACCCACGCCGAGGGCCTGCACGCGTACGTCGGCGAGGACGGCGTCGCCGTCCTGGAGTTCGCCCGACCGCACCGGCGCAACGCGGTGACCCTGGAGATCTGGCAGGCGCTGCCGAAGGTGCTGCTGCGCCTCGCCGAGCAGCCGGGGGTGCGCGCCCTGCTGGTCACCGGCGCCGGCGGCACCTTCAGCGCGGGCGCGGACATCGCCGAACTCGCCGAGGTGTACGGCGATCCGGAGCGCGCGGACGCCTACCACGCGGTCAACGTCGCCGCAGAGGAGGCACTGGCGGCCTTCCCGCACCCGACCGTCGCCGTGGTGCAGGGCGCCTGCGTGGGCGGCGGCTGCCAGCTGGCCGTCGCGTGCGACCTGCGGTTCGTCGCCGAGGACGCCCGGCTGGGAATCACCCCGGCCAAGCTCGGCGTGGTCTACCCGGCGGTGCCGACCGTACGGCTGGCCCGGCTGGTCGGCCCGGCCCGCGCCAAGTACCTGCTGTTCTCCGGCGAGTTGGTGACGGGCCGCGACGCGCTGCCGCTGGGCCTGGCGGAGCGCGTCCTGCCGGGCGCCGAACTGGACGCCGCCGCGCTGGAGTTCGCCCGACTGCTGACCCGGCGCTCGGCCCAGACCATCGGTGCGGCGAAGGCCGCGCTGGCCGTCCCGGCGGAGCGGGCGGCGCAGGCGCTGGCGCCCTGGGAGCGCCGCTCCCGGGAGACCTCGGACGTGCCCGAGGGGCTGGCCGCGTTCCTGGAGGGCCGCCCGGCGCGGTTCTGACCGGGGCCGGGCCTCAGGTCCGGGCACCGGCTCCGACCGGGGCCGGGCCTCAGGTCCGGGCACCGGCCGCGCGGACGGACTCGCGTACGATCATCCGATCGGCGCCGGACCGTCCCGACGCCCGCGCCCCGACGCCCCCGTCGCGCCGACCCTTCACGCCGAGCCCTCACGCCGACCCCTTTGCGCACCCGGAGCACACACCCCGATGACGACCGAGGCCACGACCGCCCCCACCAGCCGGACGATCTGGGCCCGCCGGGTCACCGACGGCGTCGAGCCGAAGAACGTCATCATCGCGATGCTCCCGCTGATGGGCGTCATCCGCTACGGCTGGACGGGCCTCGGCTGGGCGGCCTTCGCGGCCCTGTTCGCGGCCGTCATCCCGACCATGTTCATCCAGCGCGGCATCCGCAAGGGCACCCTGGAGGACCGCCACGTCGGCCACCGGCAGCGCCGGCTGACCGTCATCCCGTTCATCATGGGCTCGGTCGCGACCAGCTTCGCCGTGATGCTCTGGCTGGACGCCCCGGCCGACCTGACCGCGATGGTGCTGGCGATGTTCGCCTCGCTGGTCCCGATCCTGGTGATCACCGTCTGGTGGAAGGTGTCCGTGCACACCGCCGTGGCCGCCGGCGCGGTGGTCTGCCTCGGGATCGCGCTCGGCCCGCTGTGGCTGCTGCTCGCCCCGCTGGTCGCGGCGATCGGCTGGTCCCGGGTGGTGCTGCGGGACCACACCACCGCGCAGACCATCGTCGGCGCGGCGGTGGGCGCGCTCACCGCCGGAATCGTCTTCTGGGCGGCCCGGTAGCCCGGCGGGCCGACTGCCCAACAGCCCGGTAGCAGGGCTCAGCGGATCGGCATCCCCGAGATCGCCCGCGCGATCACCAGCCGCTGGATCTCGCTGGTCCCCTCGAAGATCGAGTAGATCGCGCTGTCCCGGTGCATCCGCTCCACCGGGTACTCCCGGGTGAAGCCGTTGCCGCCGAGGATCTGCATCGCCTGCGCGGTGACCCACTTGGCCGTCTCGCCCGCGTACAGCTTGGACATCGAGCCCTCGGCCGCGGTGAACGGCTGGTTGTTGGCCGCCATCCAGGAGGCCCGCCACACCAGCAGGCGGGAGGCGTCGATCCGGGTCTTCATGTCGGCGAGCTGGAAGGCCACGCCCTGGTTGTCGATGATCGGGCGGCCGAACTGCTCGCGGGTCCTCGCGTAGTCCAGCGCCACCTCGTACGCGGCCCGGGCGATGCCGATCGCCTGCGCGCCGACGGCCGGCCGGGAGGCCTCGAAGGTGGCCATCGCCGCGTTGCCCCTGCCCCCCGGGCGCTTGACCCCTTCACGGGCCCGGGCCAGCCGCTCGTCCAGCTTCTCCTTGCCGCCGAGCAGGCAGCTGCCGGGCACCCGGACGCCGTCCAGCACCACCTCGGCGGTGTGCGAGGCGCGGATGCCGTGCTTCTTGAACTTCTGGCCCTGGCTCAGCCCGGGGGTGCCCGGCGGGACGACGAAGGAGGCCTGGCCTTTCGCCCCGAGCTCCGGGTCGACGGTGGCGACGACGACGTGGACGGCGGCGATCCCGCCGTTGGTGGCCCAGGTCTTGGTGCCGTTGAGCACCCACTCGTCCTTGGCCCCGTCGTACACCGCCCGGGTGCGCAGCGCGGAGACGTCGGAGCCCGCGTCGGGCTCGGAGGAGCAGAACGCGGCCACCTTGAGGTCGTCCGGGGTGCCGAACATCTGCGGGGTCCAGGTGCCGATCTGCTCGTCGGTGCCGTTGGCGAGCACCGCGACGGCGGCCAGCGTGGTGCCGACGATGGACAGCCCGATGCCCGCGTCGCCCCAGAAGAGCTCCTCCATGGCGATCGGGATGCCGACGCCGGAGGGGTCGAAGTACTGCTGGGCGTAGAAGTCCAGCGAGTAGATGCCCAGCTTGGCGGCCTCCTGGATGATCGGCCAGGGGGTCTCCTCGCGCTCGTCCCACTCGGCCGCGGCGGGGCGGACGACGTCGGCGGCGAAGCCGTGCAGCCAGTCGCGTACGGCGAGCTGGTCCGCGCCCGGGTCCAGCGAGAACGTGCTGCTCATGGTGCTTGCCTCCGAAGAAGGGGTACGGCCGACCAGGGGGGGTTACCTCGGGTAACATCGTCGGAGTCTGCTACTGATTGGTAACCGGTGTCAACGCCCAGTCAGACCCCGAATCCAAGGAGCAGCACATGTCCCGAGAGCCCCGCCGCGAGCAGCTGCTCAACGCCGCCGACCGGGTCATCCAGCGGAACGGCCCGACCGCCAGCATGAACGCCATCGCCGCCGAGGCCGGCATCACCAAACCGATCCTCTACCGCCACTTCGGCGACCGGAACGGCCTGATCACAGCCCTCACCGAGCGCCACACCAGCGGCCTGCTGGCCGCCGTCCGGGCCGCCCTCGCCGAACCGCTGGAGCGCCGCGACCGGGTCGAACACGTCCTGGACACCTACCTGGCCGGGATCGAGGCCCGCCCACAGGTCTACCGGCTGCTCACCCACCCCGAACCGGGCGACCCGAGCGGCCCCGGCACCGCACTCGCCCCCGCACTGCGGCAGATCGCCGCGGAGATCACCCGGGCCGTGCAGAGCCAGGTCGACCTCGGCGCCGACCGCGAGCTGCTCGCCGAGGCCTGGGGCCGGGGCATCACCGGCATGGTGCTGGCGGCCGGCGACTGGTGGCTGGAGACCAGACCCTGCTCACGCACCCGCATGGTGCAGGCGCTCGCCGACCTGCTCTGGGGCCGCCTGGCCGCCGCCGCAGACCTGCCCACCCCCGCCACCCCGGCCCCGACCCCGACCCCGACCCCGGCTCCGGCTCCGGCCCCGGACGCCGACTGAACTCCCCTTCCGCGCAAGGCCCTTGTGCGACACCCGGCACCGCAGGCATCATCGGGCCCCCACCCCCGCGCCGTACGAGGTCCCGATGCGCCTGCGCCGCACCGCCGCCGCCCTGCTGCTCTCCGCCACCACGGCCCTCACCGCGGCCCCCGCCACCCCCGCCGCCGCGCACGACGGCGCCCACGGCGGCCCGCCCGCGCGGTTCCCCGCCGCAACGGCCACCGGCCCCGACGGCCGCACCGCCTTCACCGACGCCCAGGGCCGCCGCCTCCACCTGCGCGGCTTCAACCTCGACAAGTACGCCGAGACCACCGAGGCCGACCTCAAGTCCCTGGCCGCGCAGGGCTTCACCCTGATCCGGGTGGCGGTCTCCTGGAACAGGCTGGAGCCCGTCCGCGGCCGCCTCGACCCGACCGAACTGCACCGGCTGCGCCAACTCCTCGGCTGGGCCGACCGGTACGGCCTGCTCGCCCTGATCGACCTGCACCAGGACGTCTACGGGCCGGCGTTCGGCGGCGGCGACCGCGGCATCCCGCCCTGGGCCACCCGGGACGACGGCCTGCCGTTCACCCCCGACCCGAACGACTGGTTCGCCGGCTACTTCCAGCCCGCCGTCCAGGCCGCCTTCCGCCACCTCTACGACGACCCCGACCTGCGTGCCTGGCAGGCCGACTTCTACACCCGGCTCGCCCTCGAACTGCGCGGCCACCGCTCGCTGCTGGGCTACGACCTGTTCAACGAGCCGTTCGGCCCGGTGGACGGCGACCCGACCGACCCGGCCGTCCTCGCCGCCGCCTCCGCCGCCCTCGAACAGGGCCGGCTCGCCGACATGTACCGCCGCCTGATCGCCGCCGTACGCCGGGTCGACTCCCGCGCCTGGCTGTTCGTCGAACCCACCGTCCTGGTCGGCCAGGGCGTGCCCACCCGGCTGCCCGGCTTCGACGACCCTCGCCCCGGCCCGCCCCGGCTCGGCTACGCACCGCACTTCTACGACACCGCGGTCGAGAACGGCGCCGACTGGGACCCGGCCGACGGCTTCGTCGAGCGCTACACCGCCGCGATCACCGCCTACCCCGCCGCCCACCGCCTGCCCGTCCTGGTCGGCGAATGGGGCCCGCCCGACTCCCGCAGGCCGGGCAACACCCTGCTGGTCCGCCGGCAGGTCGCCGCGATGGACGGCTTCGCCGAGGGCTGGACCATGTGGTACTGGTGCCGCGGCACCGGCGGCTACTGCGCGCTCGACCCGGCCGGGCGCCCCGCCCCCGGCGACGAACCCGCCTTCGGCCCGTACCCGGCGGCCGTCGCCGGAACGGACGTGCGCACCGGCGCCACCACCGTCCACTGGAGCGCCGACGGCACCCGGCACGGCAGCGAACTCGTCCTGCCCCCGGCGGCGTTCCCGCACGGCGCCGACGTCACCGTCACCCCCGCCGCCGCCCGCGTCGACGTCGAGCAGCCGGCCGGCGGGCGGGCCGGAACCGTCCGGATCCGCCTCCCGCACGCCCGCCCGGGCACCCCGGTGA
The DNA here is from genome assembly GCF_042731835.1 of Kitasatospora sp. NPDC059817. Classification (NCBI taxonomy): domain Bacteria; kingdom Bacillati; phylum Actinomycetota; class Actinomycetes; order Kitasatosporales; family Streptomycetaceae; genus Kitasatospora; species Kitasatospora sp. NPDC059817. Next base: position 12,584 of record NZ_JBHWIR010000090.1, read on the forward strand.
CGGTCACGGTCACACCGCGCTGACCGCCACCGGGGCCGCCCGGGAAACGGCTAGACCAGGCCCCGCCGCGCCAGCAGCGGCCCGGTCTCCGGCGCCCGGCCGACCACCGCACGGAAGGACTCCAGCGGGTCCCGGCCGTAGCCGCGCGCCAGCAGCTCGCGCCGGAACAGCTCGCCGCTCTCCCGCACCGCGCGCCCGTTGCCCTCGAACCACTGCACGGTGTCGGCGTCCAGCACCTCCGACCAGATGTACGCGTAGTACCCGGCGCTGTAGCCGCTGGCGAAGACGTGCTGGAAGTACGCCGTCCGGTAGCGCGGCGGGATCGCCGGCACCGCGATCCCGGCCTCCGCCAGCGCCCGTGCCTCGAACTCCTCGGCGTCCGCGATCTCCCGGCCCTGCGGCACGGTGTGCCAGGCCCAGTCCAGCAGCGTCGCCGCGAGGTACTCCACCGTCCGGAAGCCCTCCCCGAAGCCCTCGGCCGCCACCATCCGCTCGACCAGCTCGGCCGGCAGCGGCTCCCCGGTCACGTGGTGGCGCGCGTAGTTGGCCAGCACCTCCGGCCGGACCATCCACATCTCGTTGACCTGCGAGGGGAACTCGACGAAGTCCCGGGGCACCGAGGTGCCCGCGAACAGCGGGTACCGCACGTCCGAGAACAGCCCGTGCAGCGCGTGCCCGAACTCGTGGAAGAGCGTGCGCACCTCGTCCCAGGCCAGCAGCACCGGCTCGCCCGGCGCCGGGCGGGCGATGTTCAGGTTGTTGATCACCACCGGCCGGCGGCCGGTCAGCCCCGCCTGACTCACCAGCTCGTCCATCCAGGCACCGCCGCGCTTGGACGCCCGGGCGTGGAAGTCGCCGATGAACAGGCCCAGCGAACCGCCGTCCTCCTCGAACACCTCGAAGACCCGCGCGTCCGGGTGGTGGGCCGTCAGGTCCGGCCGCTCGGTGAAGGTCAGCCCGTACGCCAGCCCCGCGGCGAAGAACACGCCGTCCCGGAGCACCCGCTCCAGCTCGAAGTACGGGCGCAGCACCGCCGCGTCCACCTGGTAGGAGCTCTGCCGGACCTTCTCCGAGTAGTACGCCCAGTCGTGCGCGGCGATCTCCTCGATCCCGTCCGCCGCCGCCAGCTTGGCCAGCTCGGCGGCCTCCCGGCCGGCGTTGGCCACCGCCGGACCCACCAGCCGGGCCAGCAGTCCGGACACCGCCTCCACCGTGCCCGCGGTCTCGTCCTCCACCACGTACGCGGCGTGGCTCGGGTGCCCCAGCAGCGCGGCCCGCTCGGCGCGCAGCCCGGCCATCCGGATCGCCAGCGGGCCGTTGACCGCCAGGCCCCGGTCGAGCGAGGCCGCCAGCAGCCGCTCGCGCACCGACCGGTCGGTCAGCCGGGCTAGTTCGGGCTGGCCGGAGGTGCTCTTCAGGGACAGCACGAACCGGCCCTCCTGCCCGAGCACCCGGGCGTTCTCCGCAGCGGCGGCGACCTCGTCCGCGGACAGCCCGTCCAGCTCCTCGGCCGCGTCCACGACCAGCGCGGCGGCCTTGCTGGCGGCGTTCACGTTCTGCTGGAACGTCGTGCCGAGCCCCGCGAGTTCGGCGTTCAGCTCGCGCAGCCGGGCCTGCTCCGCCTCGCCCAGCCGGGCGCCGGAGCGGACGAAACGGGTGTGCCGGGTCTCCAGCAGCCGCAGCGACTCCGGGTCCAGACCCAGGTCGGCGCGGCGCCCGTACAGCTCCTCGATCCGGGCGAACAGGGCGCGGTCCAGGTGGATCGCGTCGTGGTGCGCGGCCAGCAGCGGGCTCACCGCGGTCTCCACCTCGTCGACCGGCTCGCTGGTGTCCGAGGACGACTGGTTGCGGAACACCGCGTCCACCCGGCGCAGCAGCTCCCCGGAACGCTCCAGGGCGACCAGGGTGTTGTCCGGCGTCGGCGGCCGCGGATCCGCGGTGATCGCCGCGATCTCGGCCAGCTGCTCCGCCATCCCGCGCTCGTACGCGGGCAGGAAGTGCTCCGGCCGGATCTCGGCGAAGGGCGGCAGTTCGTAGACCAGGGGGCTGGGCTTGAAGAACGGGTTCTCGGTCATTTCGCCGACCCTACGCCGTGTCACCCACCCTGCCTATGCGCCCCCGCCCCCGTTGTCGTACCCACCCGTTAACGTCGAGCCCGGACACCCGAACGACCGCACACCCGTACCCGTACCCGCACGCCAGAACAGCGCGCCGGAGAGGAGACGCCCCCGTGGCACCCAGGACGGCCCTCGCCCCCGACCCGCACGGCCCCGGCGGCCGGCTCCAGCCGCTCGACGACGCCGGCACCCCGCTCGGCCCGCCCGAGAAGGTCCCCGACCTCGCCGCCGCCGTCGCCGCCCGGGAGGCCACCGAGCACTCCCGTTGGGTGTGGGCCGCCACCGACAGCGCCTACGCGCCGCTGCTGCCCCGGCTGCCCGACCGGCTCGCCCGCTGCCACGACCTGCGCCTGGTCGAGGCCCTGCTGCTGGCGCACGAGGGCCGGTTCGGCGCGCCGCGCTCGCTCGGCGCCGCCTGGTCCCGGCTGCGCGGCCTGCCCGTCCCGGACGACCTGCCCGAGCCCGGCTCCGCCGAGGCCGACGACGGGCAGGACACCCTGTTCGCGCCCGACCGGCTGCAACTGCCGCCCGGCGCCGACCCGCTGACCGCCGTCGTCGCCGTCCACGCCGAGCAGCAGCGCCGGATCGCCGCGATCGCCGACCCGGCCGCCCGGCACCGGTTCCGGCTGCTGGTCGCCGCCGAGTCCGCCGGCGCACTCGTCGCCGCCGAGATCGCGCACGACGGGCTGCCCTGGCGCGCCGACGTCCACGACCACCTGCTCACCGAACTCCTCGGCCCCCGCCCGACCGTCCCCGGCGCCCAGCCGAGACTGCTCGCCGACCTCTCCGTCGAACTCCAACAGGCCCTCGGCGGGCGCCCGTTCAACCCCGACTCGCACACCCAGGTGCTGCGCGCCTTCGCCGAGAACGGCATCCAGCTCGGCTCCACCCGCTCCTGGGAGCTCAAGGGCGTCGCCCACCCGGCCGCCGCGCTGCTGATCCGCTACAAGGAGCTGTCCCGGATCCACGCCGCGCACGGCTGGGCCTGGCAGGACGCCTGGGCCCGCGGCGGCCGGTTCCGGCCCGAGTACGTAGTCGGCGGCGTGGTCTCCGGACGCTGGGCCAGCCGCGGCGGCGGCGCGCTGCAGATCCCGCGCATCCTGCGCCGCGCCGTCGTCGCCGACCCGGGCTGGCTGCTGGTCGTCGCCGACGCCGCCCAGTTGGAGCCCCGGGTGCTCGCCGCCCTCTCCCAGGACGCCGGGCTGGCCCGCACCGCCGCCGGCGGCGACCTGTACGAGGCGCTGGCCGCCAACGCCTTCCAGGGCGACCGCGACAAGGCCAAGCTCGGCCTGCTCGGCGCCATGTACGGGCAGACCAGCGGCGACATCGGCCCGCTGCTGAACACTCTGCGCCACCGCTACCCCGCCGCGATGGGCTACGTCGAGGCCGCCGCCCGCACCGGCGAGGACGGCGGGGTGGTCGCCTCCCGGCTGGGCCGGGTCTGCCCGCCCGCCTCCGCCGAGTTCCTCGACCTCACCGAGGCCCCCGACACGGCCGGCGAGGCCGGCGGCCGGCAGGCCCGCGCCCGCGGCCGCTTCACCCGCAACTTCGTCATCCAGGCCAGCGCCGCCGACTGGGCACTCGCCCTGCTCGCCGCCCTGCGCCGCCGGCTGGGCGAGCTGCCGACGGCCGGCCCGGCGGAACGCCCGCACCTGGTGTTCTTCCAGCACGACGAGGTGATCGTGCACACCCCGGCCAACCTCGCCGACGAGGTGGCCGCCGCGGTCGCCGAGGCGGCCGACGAGGCCCGCCGCCTGGTGTTCGGCGACACCCCGGTCCGCTTCCCGCTCACCACGGCGGTGGTGGACTGCTACGCCGACGCCAAGTAGCCGCCCCCTCTTCCCGGTCTCCGGCCCCGCGGCTTCACAGCTTCCGGAACGAGCGGGCCTCCTCGGCCGCCGCGACCACCTCCGCCAGCGCCGCCCCGGTCGAGGCGGTGACGGCGGCCGCCACCGCGCCCTCCACGAACGGCGCGTCCACCAGCCGCACGCCCGGGCGCGGCTCGTCCTCCAGCACCGTGACGGCGGTGAGCACCGAGCTGCCGAGATCCGGCAGCACGACCACGCCCGCCCCGCCGTCCGCCTCCGCGACGGCCCGCGCGATCAGGTCGTAGCTGGTGCCGAGCCCGCCGTCCTCCGTACCCGCCGCGCACACCACCCGCACACCGCCCGAGGCGAGTTCGGCGAGCAGCTCGCGCAGCCCGGCGGCCAGTCGGGCGCTGTGCGAGACCAGGACGATACCCACGTGTTCGCTCATACGCCCGACCCTACGACCGACCTCGTGGCCGACGCCGCTACTCCGGGAGAGTGACACGAATCCCGCGTGTCGCACCCCGTGCCCACCACCCCCGTCTGGCGTAGCGTCGGGGCAGCAGCGTCCACGGCCGACGACCCGCACAAGGGAGCGAAGAGCGTTGAAGAAGCTGATCAACACCCCGGAGAGCGTCCTGGAGGACGCGTTGGCCGGAGTCGCCGCCGCACACCCCGAGCTGGCGGTGGACATCCCCAACCGGGTGATCACCCGGGCCGCCCGCCCGGCCGGGCCCAAGGTCGCGGTGATCTCCGGCGGCGGCTCCGGCCACGAGCCGCTGCACGGCGGCTTCGTCGGCCCCGGCATGCTGGACGCCGCCTGCCCCGGCGAGGTCTTCACCTCCCCGGTACCGGACCAGATGCTGGCCGCCGCCCAGGCCGTGGAGAGCGGCGCCGGCGTCGTCTTCATCGTGAAGAACTACACCGGCGACGTGATGAACTTCGAGCTCGCCGCCGAACTCGCCGCCGAGGAGGGCCTGGCGGTCCGCACCGTCCTGGTCGATGACGACGTCGCGGTCGAGGACTCCACCTGGACGGCCGGCCGCCGCGGCACCGGGGCGACCGTCCTGGTCGAGAAGGCCACCGGAGCGCTGGCCGAACGCGGCGCCCCGCTCGACGAGGTGGCCGCCCTGGGCGAGCGGGTCAACGCCGCCTCCCGCTCCTTCGCCATCGCGCTCACCGCTGCCACCACCCCGGCCGCCGGCAAGCCCGGCTTCGACCTGCCCGAGGACGAGATCGAGGTCGGCGTCGGCATCCACGGCGAGCCCGGCCGTCGCCGCGAGAAGCTGCGCCCGGCCCGCGCGCTGGCCGCCGAGGTGGTCGACACCATCCTCGCCGACCACCACCTGGCCCCGGGCGACGAGGTGATCGCCCTGCTCAACGGCCTCGGCGCGACCCCCCTGCTGGAGCTGTACATCGCCTACGGCGAGGTCGCCGCCCGGCTCGCCGAGCGCGGCATCACGGTGGCCCGCAGCCTGGTCGGCAACTACGTCACCAGTCTGGACATGGCGGGCTTCTCGCTCACCCTCACCAAGGCCGACCCGCAGCTGTTGGAGCTGTGGGACGCGCCCGTCGACACCCCCGCCCTCAAGCGGGCCTGAGCCGGGAGACGTCATGGACTTCGACACCCCCCTCGCCGAGGCCTGGGTCCGCGCGATCGCCGCGGCCGTCGAGAAGGAGCAGGGCCGGCTCACCGAGCTGGACTCGGCGATCGGCGACGGCGACCACGGCAGCAACCTCCGGCGCGGCTTCTCCGCCGCCCTGGCCGCCCTCGACGTCCTCCGGCCGGCCGGCCCGGGCGCGGTGCTCACCAAGGTGGGCAGCACGCTGATCTCCAAGGTCGGCGGTGCCTCCGGCCCGCTCTACGGCAAGGCCTTCCGCGCGATCGGCGCCGCCCTGCCCGATCCCGCCCTGGCCGACCCCACCAACCCGGCCGGCCCGGCCGCCGTCGCCGAGGCACTGGCGGCCGGGCTGGACGCCGTCCGCACCCTCGGCAAGGCCGTGCCCGGGGACAAGACCATCGTCGACGCCTACACCCCGGCCGTCGCCGCCTTCCGTGCCGCGGCCGGCGCCGGGGCCACCCTCCCCGAGGCGGCGGCCGCCGCCGCCGAGGCCGCCGACCAGGGCGCCCGCGACACCGTCCCCCTCCAGGCCCGCAAGGGCCGCGCCTCCTACCTCGGCGAGCGCAGCATCGGGCACCAGGACCCTGGCGCCACCTCCACCGCCCTCCTCTTCCGCGCCCTCGCCGACGTCACCGCGTCCTGAGGCACCCTCCTCCTCGCGCGGACGCCCGCGCGGGGAGGATGAGGAGGATGGGGAGGAGGCCGGCCCTCAGCCGTCCGTCCTGGCGATCAGCAACAGCAGGGCGTCGTCCCGCAGTTCCCCGCCCGTGTGCGCGAGCAGGTCCGCGTACACCCGCCCCACCGCCGCCTCCAGATCCCCCTCCGACCGCGTGGCGCCCCGCACCAGCGGCCCGACCCGCTCCGCCAGCGGGTAGAACTCCCCGCTCTTGCGGTGCCGCGCCTCGACCACCCCGTCCGTGCAGAGCACCAGCACGTCCTCCGCCCCGAACGGCTGGTCCCAGCTGGCCGGTTCGCCCGTCGCCAGCCGTCCGAGGCCGAGCGGCACCCAGGGGTCGGGGGCGTCCAGCACGTGCGCCCGCCCGTCGCCGTCGACCCGGATCGGCGGGACGTGCCCGTACTGCAGCAGTTCCATCACCCCGGGCGTGCGGAACTCCGCGAACAGCGCGGTGGTGAACTCCCCGTCCGGGACGTGCCGCTCGACGCTGGCCTCGATCCGCGCCGCGACGCCCCGCAGCCCGGCCTCGTCGTACGCGGCCTCCCGGAACGCGCCGAGCACCACGGCCGCGGTCTGCACGGCGGAGAGCCCCTTGCCCCGGACGTCCCCGACCGCGACCCGGGTGCCGTGCGGCGTCTCCAGCACCGAGTACAGGTCTCCGCCGATCCGTGAGGCGTCGGCCGCCGACACGTACCGGACGGCCAGCCGCAGCGGCCCGACGACCGGCCCGGGCAGCCGCAGCAGGGCCCGCTGGGCGGCCTCGGCGACGGAGCTGACGGCCGCGAAGGCCGCCGCGCGCCGCATCCGGATCTTGGCGACCCAGGCGGAGAAGAGCGTCAACACGGCGTAGCTGACCATCGCACCGTAGAGGAAGCGCGCGTCGTTGATGTTGTCGACCTCGTCGTAGTGGCTGAGCCCGAAGACCGCGAGCAGGCCGAGCGCGCAGACGGCGAGCAGTTCGCCCGGTCTGAGGGTGAGCGCGGCGGCGGCCGGGACGACGGTCATCAGCGGTGCCAGGTAGCGGTCCTTGCCGGAGAGGAGGTCAGCGAGTGCGACCAGGAGCACGGCGAGCAGCGCCGGACTGGCCCGCCGCCAGAACGGCACGTCCTGGAGGTCGGCGGCCAGCAGGGCGCCGCGCCGCCGGTCCGGCGGCAGCCCGGCGGCGCTGGGGGCCGAGGGGGACTGGGCACGGCGGGTCGGGAACACATACCGAACATAAGGGACGTTCGCGGCACCCACCCGCCCGCCTACCGCGTTTCCGTCCGCCGCGACCGCCGCCCCGCCGCACGGGCGTCCCGATCGCCCCTAAATGCCCCATTTGTCATACAGTTCGACCAAAGCGGCTACCCCGAGGAGGCCCTGACCGGTGTCCGGCTACCGCAACACCCCCCGCATCTCCGACGCCCCGGCCCGCACGACGGCCACGTCCGACCACTGGCTGAGGGTCTTCGCCGTCGGCCTGCTGCTCTGGGGCGCCACCGTCGTCGTCACGTTCCTCACCGGGAACAGCAACCTCGTCCCGACGATCGTGCTGCTCGGCAGCTTCCTGGTCCCGGCCACCGTGGTGATCTGGGCCTACGAGCGCTACGCCGGCGACCTCGGCCCGGACCGGATCTTCGCCTGCTTCGGCGTCGGCGGCATCATCGGCGTCCTGGGCGCCTCGGTGCTGGAGAGCTACCTGGTCTCCCCCTCGGCCTCGATGTACGTCGCCGTCGGACTGATCGAGGAGGCGGCCAAGCTGGCCGCCCTGGTCATGGTGAGCCGCCGACTGCGGGTCAGCGGGCTGCGGCACGGGCTGGTGCTCGGCGCCACCGTCGGCGCGGGGTTCGCCGCGTTCGAGAGCGCCGGGTACGCGTTCAACGCCGTGCTGAGCATCCAGGGGCTTTCGCTCGAGGACCTGGTCGAGACGGAGATCCTGCGCGGGGTGCTCGCGCCGGTCGGCCACATCCTGTGGACGGCGATCGTCGGCGGGGTGCTGTTCAGCGAGCGCCGCGGCGGGCGGTTCCGCTTCACCACCCCGGTCGCCGTCACCTACCTGGGCGTATCGCTGCTGCACGCGCTCTGGGACAGCACGAGCGGCATCGCCGTCTGGCTGGTCGCCAAGACCACCGCGAGCGCCTGGCAGCGCGCCCTGTTCGAGCTCGGCCACATGCCCGACCCCACCAGCGAGCAGGTGCACCTGTACACCCTCTACGACACGGCCGGACTGCTCGTGGTCTCCTTGGGCGGGCTGCTCTGGCTGCGGCTGCTGATCCGGCGCGAGCGCGCGCCGATCCCGGCCCAGCTCCCGGCCTCCCCGGCCTGAGGCGGTCCGGCGCATACGCTCGACCGGCGCACGCGTCCGTGACGCGCGCCACTTCACCCACCCCTCCCGGAAATACCCCTGAGGGGTATGGTGTTGTCAGAGTAGAGCCCGGGCCGACGCCCGGGGCGCCACACCTCCCGGAGGCCCGGATGTCCAGCACCACCACCTACACCGTGACCGGCATGAGCTGCGGCCACTGCGAGAAGGCGATCAGCGAGGAGCTCTCCGCCCTCACCGGCGTCACCGAGGTCGCCGCCGACTCCAAGGCCGGCACCGTGACGGTCTCCTCCCTCGCCCCGCTGGACGACGAGCAGGTCCGCAGCGCCGTCGACGAGGCCGGCTACGAACTGGTCGGCCGCAGCGCCTAGGCCTCCCTGTACGCCGGTACGGCGGGGCCCGGGCAGCGGACCCCGCCGTACACCCCCACCGAGGAGCTGCCGAGGAGCCGATCCGCATGAGCGAGCGAAGCGAACTGGTCACCACCGCCCCCGGCGTCCAGGGCACCCCCGAGGTCCGGGACCGGGTCGAGCTGTCGATCGGCGGCATGACCTGCGCCTCCTGCGCGACCCGGATCGAGAAGAAGCTCAACCGGATGGACGGCGTCGAGGCCACCGTCAACCTCGCCACCGAGAAGGCCCGGGTCGACTACGGCCCCGGGGTGACGGTCGAGGACCTGATCGCCACGGTCGAGCGCACCGGCTACACCGCCGAACTCCCGCCGCCCCCGGCCCCCGCCGCCCCCGCACACGTCGGCCCCGACGCTGGGGCCACCGCCGACCGGCCCGCCGCCGACCCGCTGTACGACCGGCTGCTGATCAGCGCCGTCCTCAGCGTCCCGGTGGTCATGCTGTCGATGATCCCGGCCCTCCAGTTCGCCAACTGGCAGTGGCTCGCCTTCGCACTCACCGGCCCGGTCGTGGTCTACGGCGGCCTGCCGTTCCACCGCGCCGCCTGGACCAACCTCAAGCACGGCGCCGCGACCATGGACACCCTGGTCTCGCTCGGCACCCTGGCCGCCTTCGGCTGGTCGTTCTGGGCACTGTTCTGGGGCCACGCGGGCCTGCCCGGGATGCACCACGACTTCTCACTGGCGATCGGCGACACCGACGCCTCCTCCACCCTCTACCTGGAGACGGCCGCCGCCGTCACCGTGCTGATCCTGCTCGGCCGCCACCTGGAGGCCCGCTCCAAGCGCCGGGCCGGGGCCGCCCTGCACGCCCTGCTCGACCTCGGCGCCAAGGACGTCACCGTGCTGCGCGGCGGGGCCGAGGTCCGGATCCCGGTCGGCGGCCTGGCCGTGGGCGACCGGTTCGTGGTGCGGCCGGGCGAGAAGATCGCCACCGACGGCATGGTGGTCGAGGGCGGATCGGCGGTGGACGCCTCGATGCTCACCGGCGAGTCCGTACCGGTCGAGGTCGGCGTCGGCGACCAGGTCACCGGCGCCACCGTCAACGCGGGCGGCCGGCTGGTGGTCGAGGCCACCCGGATCGGCGCGGACACCCAGCTGTCCCGGATGGCCCGGCTGGTCGAGGACGCGCAGAACGGCAAGGCCGCCGCCCAGCGCCTCGCCGACCGGATCTCCGCCGTCTTCGTCCCGATCGTGATCGTCCTGGCGGTGGCCACCCTCGGCTACTGGCTGGGCACCGGCGAGGGCTGGACCGCCGCCTTCACGGCAGCGGTCGCGGTGCTGATCATCGCCTGCCCGTGCGCCCTGGGCCTGGCCACCCCGACCGCGCTGCTGGTCGGCACCGGCCGCGGCGCCCAACTGGGCGTCCTGATCAAGGGCCCGGAGGTGCTGGAGTCCACCCGCAAGGTCGACACCATCGTCCTGGACAAGACCGGCACCGTCACGACCGGCCGGATGACCCTGCTCGCGGTGCACACCGCCGAGGGCGTCGACGAGGCCGCGGCACTGCGCCTGGCCGGCGCCCTGGAGCACGCCTCCGAGCACCCGATCGCCCGGGCGATCGCCACCGCCGCCGCCGAGGCCGGTGAGCTGCCGCCGGTCGAGGGCTTCGAGAACGTGCCGGGCCTGGGTGTCCAGGGCGTGGTGGACGGCCACGCGGTGGTCGCCGGCCGGGAGGCGCTGCTGAACGACTGGTCGCAGTACCTGCCGGAGGGCCTGGCCGCGGCCAAGCGCGCCGCCGAGGCGGCCGGGCGGACCGCGATCGCGGTGGGCTGGGACGGCGAGGCCCGGGCCGTCCTGGAGGTCGCGGACGCGGTCAAGCCGACCAGCGCCGAGGCGATCGCCCGGCTGCGCGGCCTGGGCCTGACCCCCTTGCTGCTGACCGGCGACAACCGGGCGGTCGCCGAGGCCGTCGCCGCCGAGGTCGGCATCGCCCCGGAACACGTCATCGCCGAGGTCATGCCGCAGGACAAGGTCGCCACCGTCAAGCGGCTCCAGGCCGAGGGCAAGGTCGTGGCGATGGTCGGCGACGGCGTCAACGACGCGGCCGCCCTCGCCCAGGCCGACCTGGGCCTGGCCATGGGCACCGGCACCGACGCCGCGATCGAGGCCGGCGACCTCACCCTGGTCCGCGGCGACCTGCTGGCGGCGGCCGACGCCATCCGGCTCTCCCGCAAGACCCTGGCCACCATCAAGAGCAACCTGTTCTGGGCCTTCGGCTACAACGTCGCCGCCCTGCCGCTGGCCGCCGCCGGGATGCTCAACCCGATGATCGCGGGGGCCGCGATGGCCTTCTCCTCGGTCTTCGTGGTCGGCAACAGCCTGCGACTGCGCCGCTTCCAGCCCGCCTGACCCGCCCGCGCGACGCGGAAGGGCCCGGACCGCCTGGTCCGGGCCCTTCCCTGCGTCAACGCGCCAAAGCACCACCGCGTCAACGCGTCACCGCGTCAACGCCCGAGCAGCTCGCCGCCGTTGCAGTGCAGGATCTCGCCGGTGATGAACCCGGCCTCGGGCGAGGCCAGGAAGTAGACCGCGGCCGCGACCTCACCGGTCTCCCCGATCCGGCCCAGCAGGGTGCGGGCCGCCCGGCGGGAGACCTCGGCCTCGTCCAGCCGGGGGCCGAAGAACTCGGTGCCGGCCACCGTCCCGGGCGCGACGATGTTGGCGGTGATCCCGGAGGTGCCCAACTGGGCAGCCAGGAAGTGGTTCCAGGCGTGCAGCGAGGCCTTCGCCGCGCCGAACGAGCCGGCCCCGCGCAGGGCGGCGATCGAGCTGATGGTGACCACCCGGCCGGCGCCGGGGGTGAGCCGGTCCCGGATCGACTCGGTGAGCAGCACCACGGTCAGCACGTTGCGCTCGAAGTCGCCGCGCCAGCGGGCCAGCAGGGCGTGCGGCCCGGCGCCGATCACGGTCTCCCGGCTGCCGGCGTTGTTGACCAGGACGTCGATCCGCTCGGGCAGTTCGGCGAGCGCGGCCTCGACGGCATCGGGGTCGGCGAGATCGCACACCAGCGGGGTGACGTTCGGCCCGAGGTCCGCTGCGGCCTTCTCCAGGACCGCGCGGCGGCGGCCCACGATCACGACCCATTCGCCCGCCTCGGCGAACCGCCGCGCGACTTCGTACCCGATTCCCGTGCCACCGCCGGTGACAACGACGTTCCTGGCCATCTGCGCACTCCCTCCCCAGCTCCGCCGCCACGCTGCGAGGGTGCGGGACGGTCCGTACCGGAATGCCACGATTCCTATCACGCTCGGTTGCCGTGACTGCGGGGAGGGTGACGTCGCGCGCGCGGGAACGTGTGATATGGGCTCGACACGAGGTGCACACGGAGCGTGGCGAGAGGCAGCTCACACCCCCCGGGCGTAACTTCTCGCACCCTGATACGTCTTAGGTTGGTAGTGCGGCAGTTTTCCGATGAGCGGGGACGCGACGAACGGCAATGCGTCCCCGCGCTTCCACCGACTGCCGCCGACGGGGCTCCGGCGGGCCCCGGGACGGTCGTCGACCTTGACGGCCTTCGCGCACGACGCCGGGGTTGCGGCGGGTCAGGGACGCTTTGAGCGGCCGTCCCCGGCTTCGGCCCGGCCCCGGAGTCGTGCGCCGTACGGTTCCGCCCCCGCGCGGGCGCCCACCCGGGCCCACCGCACGGGGACGCGGAAGGGCCCGGCCGCCAAGTGGCGACCGGGCCCTTCCGGGTGCAGCGTCAGCGGTCGCCGAGGGCGACGTAGTCGCGGATCTCGACGCCGGTGTAGATCTGGCGCGGACGGCCGATCCGGCTGGTCGGGTCGTTGATCATCTCGTGCCAGTGGGCGATCCAGCCCGGCAGCCGGCCGAGGGCGAACAGCACGGTGAACATGCTGGTCGGGAAGCCCATGGCGCGGTAGATCAGGCCGGTGTAGAAGTCCACGTTCGGGTAGAGCTTGCGCGAGATGAAGAAGTCGTCCTTGAGGGCGTGCTCCTCCAGCTTGAGCGCGATGTTCAGCAGCTCGTCGTTCTTGCCGAGCTGGCCGAGGACCTCGTGCGCGAGCAGCTTGACCTGCGCGGCGCGCGGGTCGAAGGCCTTGTAGACGCGGTGGCCGAAGCCCATCAGCTTGACGCCGGCTTCCTTGTTCTTCACCTTCGTGATGAACGCGTCGACGTCGCCGCCGTCCTTCTGGATGCTCTCCAGCATCTCCAGCACGGCCTGGTTGGCGCCGCCGTGCAGCGGGCCCCAGAGCGCCGAGATGCCCGCCGAGATCGAGGCGAACAGGTTGGCGTGGCTGGAGCCGACCAGGCGCACGGTGGAGGTCGAGCAGTTCTGCTCGTGGTCCGCGTGCAGGATGAGCAGCTTGTCCAGGGCGTTGACGATCACCGGGTTGAGCTCGTAGTCCTCGGCGGGGACGGCGAAGGTCATCCGCAGGAGGTTCTCGACGTAGCTCAGGTCGTTGCGCGGGTAGACGAAGGGCTGGCCCATCGCCTTCTTGTACGCGTAGGCGGCGATCGTCGGCAGCTTGGCGAGCAGGCGGACGGTCGACAGGTGGCGCTGGCCGGCGTCGAACGGGTTGTGGCTCTCCGGGTAGAACGTGGAGAGCGCGCCGACCACCGAGGACAGCATGGCCATCGGGTGGGCGTCCCGCGGGAAGCCCTGGAAGAAGCGCTTGACGTCCTCGTGCAGCAGGGTGTGCTGGGTGATCTCGCGGTTGAACTCGGCCAGCTGGTCCGCGTTGGGCAGCTCACCGTTGATCAGGAGGTACGCGGTCTCGATGAAGCCGCCCTGCCCTGCGAGCTGCTCGATCGGGTAGCCGCGGTACCGCAGGATGCCGTTGTCACCGTCCACGAAGGTGATCGCGGACTTGTACGCGGCGGTGTTACCGAAGCCGTTGTCCAGGGTGACCAGGCCGGTCTGCGGGAGCAGCTTCGAGATGTCGAAGCCGGCGTTGCCCGCAGTGCTCTCGACGACGGGGTACTCGTACTCGCCGTCCTGGTACCGCAGTACTACCGAGTTGTCGCTCACGTCTTCCTCACCGACGAAATGAATCCTCTTCCAAGGTGCCCTGACTGTCTCTACCATCCCCCATCTGGAGGACAGCCGCGCACCCGGGGTGGCCCGAAAGGGCCCGCCCCTACAAAACCTGCTGCCGCAGCCGGTACGAACCGGACAAGATCGGCACCACCCTAGGCTCTGCCGTAAATCTCTTCACGTCAAGAGAACATTAGAGGCAACCATCCTGTTGGATAATCATCCAGTTGCCAGTCGATGATCGAGCGCCGCATGCCGTCGACCTGCACTGACGGTCCGCACGGCCTGGGCGATCGCCTTCCGTGACCCCACCAGTACCACCAGTTTCCTTGCCCTGGTCACAGCGGTGTAGAGCAGGTTTCGCTGGAGCATCGTCCAAGCGGACATGGTGACCGGAATCACCACCACTGGGTACTCGCTCCCCTGTGAGCGGTGGATCGTGACCGCGTACGCGTGGGCCAGCTCGTCCAGTTCGTCGAAGTCGTACGGCACCTCCTCGTCCTCGTCGGTGAGCACCGTCAACCGCTGATCGTCCACACTGAGGGCGGTCACCACTCCCACTGTGCCGTTGAAGACCCCGTTGCGCCCCTTGTCGTAGTTGTTGCGCACCTGCGTGACCTTGTCCCCCACCCGGAACGTGCGCCCGCCGAACCGCCGCTCCGCCAGCCCCTCCCGAGCCGGCGTCACCGCCCCCTGGAGCAGCGTGTTCAGGTTCCCCGCCCCGGCCGGACCCCGGTGCATCGGCGCCAGCACCTGGACGTCCCGCCGCGGGTCGAAGCCGAACCGCTGCGGGATCCGCCGCGCCACCACGTCCACCGTCAGACCGGCCGCCAACTCCGCGTCGTCCTCCGCGAACAGGAAGAAGTCCGGCAGACCGTCCGTCAGCGGCGGCCGCCCCTCGTTGATCCGGTGCGCGTTCGTCACCACCCCCGACTGCTGGGCCTGCCGGAAGATCCTGGTCAGCCGCACCGACGGGATCGGGCCGCCCTCCGCCAGCAGATCCCGCAGCACCTCGCCGGCGCCCACCGACGGCAGCTGGTCCACGTCCCCCACGAACAGCAGGTGCGCCCCCGGCGGCACCGCCTTGACCAGCTTGTTCGCCAGGATCAGATCCAGCATCGAGGCCTCGTCCACCACCACCAGATCGGCGTCCAGCGGCCGGTCCCGGTCGTACGCGGCGTCCCCGCCCGGTTTCAGCTCCAGCAGCCGGTGCACCGTCGAGGCCTCCGCCCCGGTCAGCTCCGCCAGCCGCTTCGCCGCCCGCCCGGTCGGCGCCGCCAGCACCACCTTCGCCCGCTTGGCCAGCGCCAGCGTCACGATCGACTTCACCGTGAACGACTTGCCGCAGCCCGGACCACCCGTCAGCACCGCGACCCGCTCGGTCAGCGCCAGCCGCACCGCCTGCTCCTGCTCCGGCGCGAGATCGGCCCCGGTACGCTTGGCCAGCCACTCCAACGCCACCGGCCAGTCCACCCCGCCGAACCACGGCATCCGGTCGGAATCCGAACGCAGCAACCGCAGCAGCTGGTTGGCCAGCGAGATCTCCGCCCGGTGGAACGGCACCAGGTACACCGCGGTGATCGCCTCGCCCGCCTCCCCCGGCACCGACTCCCGCACCACCCCCTCCGCCGCGACCAGCTCCGCCAGGCAGTCGATCACCAAGCCCACGTCCACCTGCAGCAGCTTCACGCCGTCCGCGATCAGCCGCTCCTCCGGCAGGTAGCAGTGCCCCTGGTCGCTGCTCTGCGACAGCGCGTACTGCAGCCCCGCCTTCACCCGCTCCGGGCTGTCGTGCGGGATCCCCACCGCCTGGGCGATCCGGTCCGCCGTCAGGAAACCGATCCCCCACACGTCCGACGCCAGCCGGTACGGCTCGTTCCTCACCACCCCGATCGAGGCGTCCCCGTACTGCTTGTAGATCCGCACCGCGAGCGAGGTCGACACCCCGACCCCCTGGAGGAAGACCATCACCTCCTTGATGGCCTTCTGCTCCTCCCAGGCCGCCGCGATCTTCTTCGTCCGCTTCGGCCCCAGCCCCGGCACCTCGATCAGCCGGCCCGGCTCGTTCTCGATCACCTCCAGGGTGTCCACCCCGAAGCGCTCCACGATCCGCTCGGCGAACCGCGGCCCGATGCCCTTGATCAGCCCCGAACCCAGGTACCGCTGGATGCCCTGCACCGTCGCCGGCAGCACCGTCGTGTAGTTCTCCACCGTGAACTGCCGCCCGTACTGCGGATGCGAGCCCCACCGCCCGTGCAACCGCAGCGACTCCCCCACCTGGGCTCCCAGCAGCGCGCCCACCACCGTCAGCAGGTCGTTCCCGCCCCGGCCGGTGTCCACCCGGGCCACCGTGTAACCGGTGTCCTCGTTGGCGTACGTGATCCGCTCCAGCACGCCCTCGACCTGCGCGAGCTGGCGCGGCGCCTCCTGCCCCGACTGCGCCTGCCTGGCCACCGGGACCCCCTTCGACCAGTACGGGTGGACCTTTCGTTACGCACCGTACCGCCCGGCCACGACAAGCCCGCACCTGCGCCCGACCGCCCCCACGGCAGGAGCGCCCCCGGGCCCCTGCCATGCAGCGCCCCGCCGTGCAGCGCCCCCGCCGAGGTGCCAGGCTGGGACGGGCAGGGGGGCACGATCGCGCCCGTCCGGGCCCCGTCCGAGGAGCAGTGCCCATGCTCAACACCGCCTTCCGCCCCGGCTCCCCCGACTGGCTCGACCTGGGCAGTCCCGACACCCGGGCCTCCGTCGACTTCTACACCGCCCTGTTCGGCTGGACCTTCGACCCGGCCGGCCCCGAAGCCGGCGGGTACGGCTTCTTCCAGCTCGACGGCCGGACGGTCGCCGCCCTCGGCCCGCTCGCCGAGGAGGGCTCCCTGCCCGCCTGGACGCTGTACTTCGCCACCCTCGACGCCGACCGCACCACCGAACTCGTCGAACAGGCCGGCGGGCACGTCCGGTTCACCCCCTTCGACGTCTTCACCGCGGGCCGGATGGCCGGCTACACCGACCCGACCGGCGCCGAGTTCGCCGTCTGGCAGCCGCACGACACCCGCGGCCTGGAGGTCGTCAACGAGGAGGGCAGCCTCTGCTGGGCCGAGTGCTACAGCGTCGACGCCGAACGCGCCAAGACCTTCTACCGGACCGTCTTCAGCTGGCAGGAACAGGACGTGCCGCTCGAAGGCACCTCCTACACCGTCCTCACCCCCGCCGGCGCCGGCAGCGACGACGCCCACGGCGGCATCATGCAGCTCGGCCCCGAACAGACCGCCCGCGGCACCACCTCGCACTGGCTCCCCTACTTCGAGGTCCCCAACGTGGACGCCAGCCTCGCCATCGCCGACAAGCTCGGGGCCACCGTGCGGATCCCCGCCATGGACGTCCACGGCGTAGGCCGCCTCGCCCAGTTCCACGACCCGCACGGCGCCGTCTTCGCCGTCATCACCAGTGCCAAGCCCGGGGAGTGACGGCAGATCACCCCCGAGAAGGGGCCTGAGGGGGCTCTACGGGCAGCGGCGGCGGGGGTACGGGAAACAGGGCGCGCCTATCCTCTGATCATGACTGACCTGACGATCCGCAGGGCCACCGCGGAGGACCTGCCGGCGATAGTGGCCCTGCTCGCCGACGACGCCCTGGGTGCCACCCGCGAGAGCCCCGACGACCTCACGCCGTACCGTGCCGCCTTCGCCCGCGTCGACGGCGACCCGCACCAGCACCTGGTCGCCGCCGAGCGCGCCGGCCGGACCGTCGGCACCCTGCAGCTGACCGTGATCCCCGGCCTCTCCCGGAAGGGCTCCACCCGGACCGTCATCGAGGCCGTCCGAATCCACGCCGACGAGCGGGGCAGCGGCCTCGGCACCGAACTCATCCAGTGGGCGATCGAGCGCTCCCGCGAACTCGGCGCCGACCTCGTCCAGCTCACCTCCGACGCGACCCGCACCGACGCCCACCGCTTCTACGAGAAGCTCGGCTTCGTCCCGTCGCACATCGGATTCAAACTCCAGCTCTGAGACCTTCCCCAGCTCTGAGACCTTGAAGTCCCAAAGCCCCGGAAACGCAAAGAACCCCCATCCGGTTTCCCGGATGGGGGTTCTCTGTGAATGATTGTTCGGCGGCGTCCTACTCTCCCACAGGGTCCCCCCTGCAGTACC
>NZ_JBHWIR010000091.1:0-5037 GCF_042731835.1 Kitasatospora sp. NPDC059817
GGGGGGGGGCCCGCGGCGCCCCCCCCCGCCCCCCCCGGCGCCGCCCCGCGGCCCCGCCCCCCCCCCCCCCCCGTACAACCCCCCGGGGTCGGGGGGGTCGCTGCGGGGGGGGCGCGCCCGCGCGCGGCCCCCCCCCGCCGCGGGGGCGGCGACCCTCGCCGGGGCGCGGCCCACGCGGCGGGGCGATATCGGACCCGCACCACAGACCGCCACGGGCCCCACGGCCGTGGCGGGGGGCGCCCTTGTGCGTTGCCGAGCCCGTTACGCCGAGGCTGGCGGGTACAGCTGGGGCGGGATCTGCTCCGCCGCGGCCCGGTCCAGCAGCCACAGGGTGCGGCTGCGGCCGTACGCGCCGGAGGCGGGCGCCTGGAGCTCGCCGGGGCCGGACAGGGCCATCGCGACCGCGTCCGCCTTGTCCGCGCCGGCCGCCAGCAGCCAGACCTCGCGGGCTGCCCGGATCGCCGGGAGGGTGAGCGAGACCCGGGTCGGCGGGGGCTTGGGGGCCCCGCGCACGCCGATCACGGTCAGCTCCGTCTCCCGCACGCCCGGGTGCTCGGGGAAGAGCGAGGCGACGTGGGTGTCCGGGCCGACGCCGAGCAGCAGCACGTCGAAGGCCGGGACACCGAGCCGGTCGCCCGGGCCGGACGCCTTCGCCAGCTCCTCCGCGTAGCGGGCGGCGGCGGCCTCCACGTCGGAGCCGTCCGCACCGTCCGAGGCGGGCATCTCGTGCACCCGCGCCGGGTCGAGCGGGACGGAGTCCAGCAGTTCGGCGCGGGCCTGGACGGCGTTGCGGTCCGGGTCCCCGGCGGGGACGAAGCGCTCGTCGCCCCACCAGAGGTCCAGCCGCGCCCAGTCGACCGCGTCGCGCGCCGGGGAGGCGGCGATCGCGGCCAGCAGGGCGTTGCCGTTGCGCCCGCCGGTGAGCACCACCGAGGCGGTGCCGCGGGCGGCCTGGGCGTCCACGATCCGGGTGATCAGCCGGGCCGCGGCCGCCTGGGCCATCAGCTCCTTGTCCCGGTGGACGACCAGCTGCGGGGTCGCGTTGGTCATGCGCTCCCCTTGGCGGCGCGCTTGGCGGGCTTCTTGGCGGGAGCCTTCTCGGCGTCCTCGGGCACGTCCTCGGACGAGGCCTCGGACGCGACCTTGGCGGTCACCCGGGCGGGGTTGGCCACCGCGGCCTCGGCGACCGCCGCGCGGGCGACCCGCTCGGCCGCCGCCGTCTCGGCGGTGTCCGGCTCGCGCAGCCGGTCGACGGGCGTGCGCACGGCCGTCGCGTAGATGTCGTCCGGGTCGAGCCGGCGCAGCTCCTCGGCGATCAGCTCCGAGGTCTCGCGCCGCTTGAGTGCCACCTGGCGGTCCGGGGAGCCGGCCATGGAGAGCGTGCCCATCAGGCCGTCCGGGCGGTCCAGGGTGATGTCGCCGTCCTTGGTGCGCAGGTGCACCGCGGTGATGCCGGGGCCGCCGGTGACGACCCGCTCCACCGGCACGTGCAGCCGGTTGTGCAGCCAGAGGCCGAGCAGCTCGACGCTGGGGTTGTAGGACTCGCCCTCGACCACCGCGGAGGTGATCGTGACCGGCCGCTGGTCCAGCGCGGCGGCCAGCATCGAGCGCCAGCCGGTGATCCGGGTCCAGGCCAGGTCGGTGTCGCCCGGGGTGTAGCTCTGGGCCCGCTGGGCGAGCTGGCCGACCGGGGACTCGGCGGTGACGGCGTCGGTGATCCGGCGCTGGGCGAGCGCGCCCAGCGGATCCTGCGCCGGGTGCAGCGGCGCGTTGTCGGGCCACCAGACGACGACCGGGGCGTCCGGGAGCAGCAGCGGCAGGACCACCGACTGGGCGTGCGCGGCGAGTTCGCCGTGCATGCGCAGGATGACCGTCTCTCCCGAGCCGGCATCGGTGCCGACCAGGATCTCGGCGTCCAGCCGGGTCTCGGCGCGGGCCCGGGGCGAGCGCCCGGCGCGCTTGATCACCGCGAGGGTGCGCGAGGGGTGCTCGCGGGAGGCGTCGTTGGCGGCCTTGAGGGCGTCGTACGCGCTGCCCTCGTCGGTCACGATCACCAGGGTGAGTACCATGCCGGCGGCGGTGGAGCCACTGGCCCGGCGCGCCTCCATCAGCGAGGCGTTGATCTTGCTGGACGTCGTGTTGGTGAGGTCGATCTTCATGGCCGGCGCCAGCTCCTGCCGTCTCGTGCGAGCATCTCGTCCGCCTCGGCCGGGCCCCAGGTCCCCGCGGAGTACTGGGCGGGCTTGCCGTGGGTGTCCCAGTACTTCTCGATCGGGTCGAGGATCTGCCAGGAGAGCTCGACCTCCTGGTGACGCGGGAACAGGTTGGCGTCGCCGAGCAGCACATCGAGGATGAGCCGCTCGTACGCCTCCGGGCTGGACTCGGTGAAGGACTCGCCGTAGGCGAAGTCCATCGTGACGTCCCGGACCTCGAAGGAGGTGCCCGGCACCTTGGAGCCGAACCGCACCGTCACGCCCTCGTCCGGCTGGACCCGGATGACCAGGGCGTTCTGCCCCAGCTCCTCGGTCGCGTAGGAGTCGAACGGCAGGTACGGGGCGCGCTGGAAGACCACCGCGATCTCGGTGACCCGGCGGCCCAGCCGCTTGCCGGTGCGCAGGTAGAACGGGACGCCCGCCCAGCGGCGGTTGTTGATCTCCAGCTTGATCGCCGCGTAGGTGTCGGTCTTGGAGTCCGGGTCGATGCCGTCCTCGTCCAGGTAGCCGACCACCTCCTCGCCGCCCTGCCAGCCGGCCGCGTACTGGCCGCGCACGGTGTGCCGGCCGAGGTCGGCCGGGAGCTTGACGGCGCTGAGCACCTTGAGCTTCTCGGCGACCAGCGCCTTCGGGTGGAAGGACGCCGGCTCCTCGATGGCGGTGAGCGCCATCAGCTGGAGCAGGTGGTTCTGGATGACGTCGCGGGCGGAGCCGATGCCGTCGTAGTAGCCGGCCCGGCCGCCGATGCCGATGTCCTCGGCCATGGTGATCTGCACGTGGTCGACGTACGACCGGTTCCAGATCGGCTCGAACATCTGGTTGGCGAAGCGCAGCGCCAGGATGTTCTGGACCGTCTCCTTGCCCAGGTAGTGGTCGATCCGGAAGACCTCGTCCCGGGGGAAGACCTCGTGGACGATCCGGTTCAGCTCCTGGGCGCTCTCCAGGTCGTGGCCGAAGGGCTTCTCGATGACCGCGCGGCGCCACGAGCCCTGCGGGGGGTCGGCCAGGCCGTGCTTCTTGAGCTGCTGGACGACGGTCGGGAAGAACTTCGGCGGGACGGACAGGTAGAAGGCGAAGTTGCCGCCGGTGCCCTGCGCCTTGTCCAGCTCGATGATGGTCTCGCGGAGCTTGTCGAAGGCGTCGTCGTCGTCGAAGGTGCCGTGGACGAAGCGCATGCCCTTGGCGAGCTGCTGCCAGACCTCCTCCCGGAACGGGGTGCGGGCGTGCTCCTTGACCGCGTCGTGGACCTCCTTGGCGAAGTCCTCGTCGTCCCACTCGCGCCGGGCGAAGCCGACGAGAGAAAAGCCCGGCGGCAGCAGACCGCGGTTGGCCAGGTCGTAGATGGCCGGCATGAGCTTCTTGCGGGACAGGTCGCCGGTGACTCCGAAGATGACCAGACCGGACGGCCCCGCGATGCGCGGGAGCCGTCGGTCGGCCGGGTCACGAAGCGGGTTGACGGGGGCCGGCGGGAGATCGTCCGCGTCCGACTCCGAGGTCAACTCGGGGAAATCAGTGCTCACTTGTTGGGCTCCGCTTTCGTGCGCTGGCTGTGTGAGCGAACGGTCACTTCTCGCCGGCGAAGGAGGCGAGCGAGGCGGTGACGGTGTCGAGCAGCTCGTTCCAGGACTGCTCGAACTTCTCCACGCCCTCGTCCTCCAGCACCTGGACCACGTCGTCGTAGTCCACGCCGGCGGCGGCGATGGCGTCCATCACGGCCTTGGCGTCGGCGTAGTTGGGGACGATGGTGCCGCCGGTGACCACACCGTGGTCGGCGGTGGCCTCCAGGGTGGCCTCGGGCATGGTGTTGACCGTGCCGGGGGCGACCAGCTCGGTGACGTACAGGGTGTCCGGCAGGGCCGGGTCCTTGACACCGGTGGAGGCCCACAGCGGGCGCTGCGGCTTGGCGCCGGCGGCCTCCAGCGAACGCCAGCGGGCGCTGCCGGCGGACTTGCCGTCGACCGAGCCGAAGACCTCCTCGTACGCCTGGTAGGCGAGGCGGGCGTTGGCCAGGGCGGCCTTGGAGCGCAGGTCCCGGGCGTCGCCGCCGATCTTCTCCAGGCGCTTGTCGATCTCGGTGTCCACGCGGGAGACGAAGAAGGAGGCGACCGACTCGATCTGGGAGAGGTCCAGGCCCTTGGCCTTGGCGGCCTCCAGACCGGTCAGGTAGGCGTCGATGACGGCCTTGTAGCGCTCCAGTGAGAAGATCAGCGTGACGTTGACGCTGATGCCCCGGCCGATCACCTCGGCGATCGCGGGCAGGCCGGCCTTGGTGGCGGGGATCTTGATGAAGACGTTCGGGCGGTCGACCAGCCACCACAGCTGCTTGGCCTCGGCCACGGTGGCCGCGGTCTCGTGCGCCAGGCGCGGGTCGACCTCGATGGACACCCGGCCGTCGCGGCCGTTGGAGGCGTCGTAGACCGGGCGCAGCACGTCGGCCGCGTCACGCACGTCCGAGGTGGTGATCATGCGGACGGCCTCGTCGGTGGTGACCTTGCGGACGGCGAGGTCGCGCAGCTGGCCGTCGTAGGAGTCGTCGCCGCCGCCGATGGCCTTCTGGAAGATGGTCGGGTTGGTGGTCACGCCCACCACGTGCTTGTTCTGCACCAGCTCGGCGAGGTTGCCGGTGTTCAGCCGCTTGCGGCTGAGGTCGTCCAGCCAGATCGCCACGCCTTCGTCGCTGAGGCGCTTCAGTGCGTCAGTCATGGTGCTTCAGTCCTTTTTTCTTCTGCTTCGTGGGGTAGTCAGAGGGGGCCGGGGGGGGCGGGGGGGGGGGGGGGGGGCGCCCGCCGGCGGCCGCACGGGGCGGCGGCGAGGCAGGAACGAG
>NZ_JBHWIR010000091.1:5047-10638 GCF_042731835.1 Kitasatospora sp. NPDC059817
CTGGCGCGAGCGTGGTGTGCTAGTGCGGTGGTTAGAGTTTGAGATGTTGGGGGGGTCTGGGTCGGGGCGGGCGCCGGCGCCGGCGCGGGCGGGCCCCCCCCCCCCGCCCAAGGGGGCGTCAGCGGTTGACGGCCTCAAGAGAACGGAGGGCGTTGTGGGCCTCGGCCACCACGCGCTCGGCGGTCAGGCCGAACTCCTCGAAGAGCACCTTGTAGTCGGCGGAGGCGCCGAAGTGCTCCAGCGAGACGATCCGGCCGTGGTCGCCGACCAGCTCGCGCCAGCCCTGGCCGATGCCGGCCTCGACCGACACCCGGGCCTTGACCGACGGCGGCAGCACACTGTCACGGTAGGCCTGGTCCTGCTCCTGGAACCACTCGAAGGACGGCACCGAGACCACCCGGGTGGCGATGCCCTCGGCCTCCAGCACCTCGCGGGCCTTGACGGCCAGCTGGACCTCGGAGCCGGTGCCCAGCAGGATCACCTGCGGGTCGCCGCTGGAGGCCTCGGCCAGGATGTAGCCGCCCTTCGCGGTGCCCTCGGCGGAGCCGAAGACCTCGCGGTCGAAGGTCGGGACGTTCTGGCGGGTGAGCGCCAGGCCGACCGGGCCCGGGTGGGTGGTCTGGCGCTCGATCACGGTGCGCCAGGCGACGGCCGTCTCGTTGGCGTCGGCCGGGCGGACCATGGACAGGCCCGGGATGGCGCGCAGCGAGGCCATGTGCTCGACCGGCTGGTGGGTCGGGCCGTCCTCGCCGAGGCCGATCGAGTCGTGCGTCCAGACGTAGGTGACCGGCAGCTTCATCAGCGCGGCCAGGCGCACGGCCGGGCGCATGTAGTCGGCGAAGACCAGGAAGGTGCCGCCGTACACGCGGGTCTTGCCGTGCAGCGCGATGCCGTTCATGGTCGAGCCCATGGCGTGCTCGCGGATGCCGAAGTGGATCGTCCGGCCGTACGGGCTGGCGCTCTTCAGCGGGTTGCCCTCGGGGAGGAACGAGCTGTCCTCGTCGATCGTGGTGAGGTTGGACTCGGCGAGGTCGGCCGAGCCGCCCCACAGCTCCGGGATGACCGCGCCGAGCGCCTTGAGGGTCTCGCCGGAGGCCTTGCGGGTGGCGACGTCCTTGCCGGCCGGGAAGACCGGGACGGTCTTCTTCCAGCCCTCGGGCAGCTCGCCGGCCTGGATGCGGTCGAACTCGGCGGCGCGCTGCGGGTCGGCGGCGCGCCAGGCCTCCAGGGACTGCTCCCACTCGGCATGGGCGGCCTTGCCGCGCTTGATGACCTCGCGGGCGTGCTCGATCACCTTGTCGGAGACCTCGAAGGTCTTCTCCGGGTCGAAGCCCAGGACCTTCTTGGTGGCGGCGATCTCGGCGGCGCCGAGCGCGGAGCCGTGCGCCTTGGCGGTGTTCTGGGCGTCCGGGGCCGGCCAGGCGATGATCGTGCGCATCGCGATGATCGACGGACGGGTGGTCTCGGCCTTGGCCGCGGCCAGCGCGTCGGCCAGGACGGCCACGTCGATGTCGCCGTTGGCCTTCGGGGCGACCCGCTGGACGTGCCAGCCGTACGCCTCGTAGCGCTTGAGGACGTCCTCGGAGAAGGCGGTCTCGGTGTCGCCCTCGATCGAGATGTGGTTGTCGTCGTACAGGGCGACCAGGTTGCCCAGCTTCTGGTGGCCGGCCAGCGAGGAGGCCTCGGCGGAGATGCCCTCCTCCAGGTCGCCGTCCGAGACGATGGCCCAGATGGTGTGGTCGAAGGGGGACTCGCCGGCGGCGGCGTCCGGGTCGAACAGGCCGCGCTCGTAGCGGGCGGCCATCGCCATGCCCACCGCGTTGGCGATGCCCTGGCCGAGCGGGCCGGTGGTGGTCTCCACGCCCGCGGTGTGGCCGTGCTCCGGGTGGCCCGGGGTGCGGCTGCCCGCGACGCGGAAGGCCTTGAGGTCGTCCAGCTCCAGGCCGTAGCCCGACAGGTACAGCTGGGTGTAGAGGGTCAGGCTCGTGTGCCCGGGGGACAGCACGAACCGGTCGCGGCCGACCCACGAGGGGTCGGTCGGGTCGTGGCGCAGGAAACGCTGGAAGATCAGGTACGCCGCGGGGGCCAGCGACATGGCCGTCCCGGGGTGTCCGTTGCCGACCTTCTGGACGGCGTCCATGGCCAGGACCCGCGCTGTGTCAACCGTGCGCTCATCCAGTTCGGACCACTCGAATGCGTTCGTCGGCGTCGTGCTCACCCTGTCTCAGGGCTCCTTCCGTTGTGAAGAGTGACCCCGTGAAAGGGGACCGGGTCGGCCACGGCGCTGTGGTCTCGACGCTGGGTGGTGCCGGTCACGGAGGGTAGATCCCGCTTCTGCGTGCGAGCCTACCGTCCGGCCCGGGGCTCACCCTCCGTGCTGGGACAACCAGGAAATCCGTATGGTGATTCCCACCAGGGCGGCCTGCCTGATTTTGTCCCAGACTCTCCTGTTTTACGGCACCCTGCCGCCCCGGTGGTCAGGACGGGTTGCGGCGGCGCGCCGGAACGGCTTCGTGGCTTCACCCAGTCGGTTCACCCGGGGGTGTGCCATCGGCCTCGCCGGGGGACCCCGGAGCCGGATGGGATATATGGAGCGTCTAAGGTGGCGTGGTACGCGCAGAGCGGACGATTTGGGACCCTTCGTTCCTGTGGACGCCTGCGAGGATTCATCTTCAGTTGGGGTGTTAGTGACCGCCGTCGAAACCCGTCCCGCCGGGGTCACCGGGGCGACTCCTGCGCACCGGCCCATCGGGGCCCGTGTCGGCGCCTTCGTCGCACTGACCAAGCCACGGATCATCGAACTGCTGCTGATGAGCACGGTGCCGGTGATGTTCCTCGCCCAACAGGGCGTCCCGAACATGCTGCTGGTGCTGAAGGTCGTGGTCGGCGGCTACCTCTCGGCGGGCGGCGCCAACGCCCTCAACATGTACATCGACCGCGACATCGACGCGGTGATGACCCGCACCGAGCGCCGGCCGATCGTCACCGGGATGGTGTCGCCGCGCGAGGCGCTGGTGTTCGGTATCGTCCTCGCGATCGTCTCGACCCTGCTGCTGGGCTTCGGCGTCAACTGGCTCTCCTCCGGACTGGCGCTCGGCGCGCTGCTGTTCTACGTGTTCGTCTACACGCTGGGGCTCAAGCGGCGCACCTCGCAGAACATCGTCTGGGGCGGCATCGCCGGCTGCATGCCGGTGCTGATCGGCTGGTCCTCCGTCACCAACTCGCTGTCCTGGGCGGCGGTCGCGCTGTTCCTGGTGGTGTTCTTCTGGACGCCGCCGCACACCTGGGTGCTCTCGATGAAGGTGCGCGAGGACTACGAGCGGGCCGGCGTGCCGATGCTGCCGGTGGTCAAGGGCAACGTCGCCGTCGGCAAGCAGGTCGTCGCCTACTCCTGGGTGATGGTGGCGACCTCGCTGGCAGTGTGGCCGCTGGGGCACATGAGCTGGCTGTACCCCGTCACCGCGGTGCTGCTCGGCGGGTTCTGGCTGCGCGAGGCGCACGCGCTGTACGGCCGGGCCAAGGCCGGGGTGGTGGGCGCGAAGCTGAAGGAGATGCGGCTGTTCCACTGGTCGATCACCTACCTGTCGCTGCTGTTCGTGGTGTGCGCGATCGACCCGTTCATGAAGTAAGGCCTGTCCGACGTCGAAGAGCCCCGGTCCGGTGGACCGGGGCTCTTCGCGTTCTCTTCGCGTTCTCACCGTGCCGGCAGCTCGGACGGGCCGACGTGGTCGTCCAGCCAGTCCCGGAGCGGCTGGGAGGCGCGCAGGAAGGCGGTGATCCGGGTGTGGGCGCCGCGGGTGCCGAGCCACTTCGCGGGCGCCCACTCCTGCCAGGCGACCAGGCCCTTGTGGCGCAGCAGCTCGATCCTCGGGTGGTCCTTGGGGAAGCCGCGCGGAGCGGTCTTGAGGGAGTCCCGGCCGTGCACCCGGGGGCCGTCCTGCTCCACCGCGGCAATCACCCGCTCCAGTTCGGCGCCGCTGACGTCCTCGGCGACGGCGGCGCGGTAGCGGTCCAACTGGTCGGGGGCGAGCTGGTACATCCCGTTGCCGCAGGCCAGGCCGTCGGCGGAGAGCTGGACGTAGCCGCCGGTCTCCAGGTGGGCGCCGATGTGTGTCTTGTACGGAGACTTGTCGGCGCTGAACCGGACGTCGCGGTTGGGACGGAAGATCTTCCCGGGCCCGAACTCCGGCTCCAGCTCGGCGAGCAGCAGCTCCATCGGGGTCCGTACGTCGTCGTCGTACTGCTCCTTGTGGGCCTGCCAGAAGGTCTTGGAATTGTCGGCTTCGAGGTGCTCGTAGAAGTCGAGGGCCTCGGCCGGCCAGCCGGAGAAGGTCACGCCTCCAGTATGTGGCCCGGTGCACAGGGCGCTCCCGTCGCCAGCTCGACTACCGGTGGGTAGCATGCGGGCATGAGCAGCGCAGAGACCGCCACCGCCGCCGCGCCGGACGCCCGTACCGAGCGCCGCGCCAAGCGCATCGCCAAGCACCTCAGCAGCTTCGCCCGCCAACACGGGGGCGGCGCCGACGCGGTCGTCGAGTACGTCGGCGCCGTGGCCACCCGGATCGTGGTGGTCGGCGCGGACGGCGCCTGGGGCGACCAGGTGGCCCCGAGCTACGCCGTCGGCCGCCGCGCCGCCGAACTGGCCGGGCTGACCCTGCACGACGACTTCGAGGGCGAGCTGGCCCTCAAGGTGAAGACCGGCCCGTACGAGTGGAAGCGGATGGCCGGCATCCAGCTCGGCGGCTGATCACTTCGGCGCCCACGGCAACGGCCCGGTTCCCCTAGGCGGGGGAGCCGGGCCGTTGCCGTCGTTGGCGGCCCGAGTTGATACGGCGATGGCGCGAGACTGCGTTGAGGAACTTCGATCGCTCGGGGTTTCGGCCCGGAAACAGAGGACGGTGTGACGGTGGCGGTTCGGCTGTTGGACGGCGAGCAGGCGGTCGAGCTGGAGGGCCAGTTGAAGGAGGTGTTCTCGGAGGCGTTCGCGGAAGCCCCCTACGGCGAGGGGCCGACCGATGTGGGGCGGGCGTTTCGCCGGTTCCGCTCGCAGGCGCGTCGGCGGGGGTTCCGGGCGGCCATCGCCTTCGACGGCGACACCGTTGTCGGGATGGCGTACGGCTACCCGCTGTCGGCGAACACCGGATGGTGGGACACCCTGATCGATCCCGTGCCCGAGGACCTCAGGCATGAGGACGGGCAGCGCACGTTCGGTCTCTTCGAGCTGGCGGTTCGGCCCCGGTGGCGCCGCCAGGGCGTCGCCGCCCGCATGCATCGCGCCCTCATCGAGGGCATCGACAGCGCCCGGGTGATGCTGAACACCCGGCCGGAGGCGACTGCCGCCCAGGCGTCCTACCGAGCGTGGGGCTACAGGCGCGTCGGTTCGGCGATCCCGTGGGACGGCGCGGCTCGGCACGACGTGATGGTCCTCGACCTGATCCACCCGGTGGTGCGAGCGTGACGCCACTCCACTCGGTGTCCGTCGCGGGGGGGGGGGGGGGGGCGCGCGGGCGGGGGGGGGGGCGGCCCTTGCGGGGGTGGGGGTGTGTTAAGTTGAGATGAGGCACAGCACGAGAGTGGGGGGGGGGGGATAG
>NZ_JBHWIR010000091.1:10648-30309 GCF_042731835.1 Kitasatospora sp. NPDC059817
CGGGGCCCCGCCCGGCCGCCTGTCGCCGCCGCGCGCGGGGGGGGTTGGCTGTAGCCCCCCCCCCCCGCCCCCCGCAGGGGGGGGGCCCCCCCGCCCCGATGCTCAGACGGTGGCAGCCTGCGGGGTCTGTGCGGGCAGCTGGTCGGGGGCCGCTTCTACCTCGCGTACGCGCAGGGCGAGGGGGATGCGGAGGGCGGCGATCCAGGTGAGGGTGGCGCCGAGCATGTGGAGGCCGACCATCAGCTCGGGGGCGTCCGTGAAGTACTGGATGAAGCCGAGGACGCCCTGGAGGAGCAGGACCGCCAGCAGTTCCTTGGTGCGGGCCTTCGCCGCCGGCGGGGCCTTGATGGCGGCGAGGACGAAGATCATCGCGATGGTCAGGCCGACCGAGACGAACGCGAGGTCGGCGTGGAACTGGGCCAGCCTGTCGTAGTCGATCGGGATCCGGGGGACGATCTTGTTGTCCTTCGGCGTGCCCGGGTGGTGGCCGGCGCCGGTGACCAGGGTGCCGGCTGCGACCAGCAGGCCGACGACCAGGACCAGCACGTAGGAGAGCTGGTGGATGGGGCGGGCCACGCTGAGCTTCGGGGCTCCGTCGCCCTCCTTGGAGCGCTCCCACATCAGCAGGGCAACCCAGACCAGCGCCATCGCGGCGATCATGTGCAGTGCGACGGTGTAGGGGTTCAGGCCGGTCAGCACGGTGATGCCGCCGAGCACGGCGTTGCTCATCACCAGCCAGAACTGCGCCCAGCCGAGCTTGGTCATGCTGTGCCGCCAGGGGCGGTGGCAGCGGGCGGCCAGGATGGCCCAGCCGACGGCAGCGCTCAGTACGTAGGTGAGCATCCGGTTGGTGAACTCGACGACGCCGTGGAAGCCCATCTCGGCGGTCGGGGTCAGGCTGTCGGCGGTGCAGCGGGGCCACGTCGTACAGCCGAGGCCGGAGGCGGTGAGGCGGACGGCGCCGCCGGTGACGACGATCACCACGCTCATCACCAGCGCGGCGAACGCAGCGCGCCGGACCATCACGGCGGACGGCTGCCAGCGGTCGGCGAGCAGGGAGAAGGGATTAGGCACGGGGCCAATCGTAGGCGGCCTTACAGGGGATCTTGGGGCGGGGCGCGAGCGTGACCCGGGCGCGGGGGTTACCCGGGGTCGGGTGGGTGCAAACCGGACTCTTCGGTCAAGGCGGTCATTGGTCTTGACCAATCACCTGTGAGGCCGAAAGAGTGCGGATTGGTCCATACCTTTTTTCGGACCTCTCCCACTCCTCCCGCACAAGCGGAGACCTGCACATGCGCATACCCACGTCCGCCGCCGCGCTCGCAGTCGGCGGCTCGCTCGCACTGGCCGGCCTGATCGCCCCCGCCGCCGCCCACGCCGCCGACCCCGGCCAGGAGTGCCGCAGCCTCGGGGTCGCCAACCTCTACGGCGAGTTCATCGAGGGCGACGACACCCACACCCCCGACGCCGAGGGCGCCGTCGCGGTGGGCGGCAACGCCGACTTCACCGGCGGCTTCTCGGTCGGCCAGGAGCTGACCCCCGCCGAGGTCGACGCCCTGCCCGGCAAGAACGCGCTGGTGGTCGCCGGCCGCATCACCGGCCACAACACCCAGGTGATGAAGGGCAACGGCGTCTACGGCTCCAAGGCCGACGGCGCCGTCGTCCAGGCCCACCAGGGCGCCATCGCCCAGGGCGCCTCCCCGATCGACTTCAAGGCCGAGTTCGCCAAGCTGCGCGCCGCCTCCACCGCGCTGGCCGCCGCGCCGCAGACCGCCGGCGCCACCGTCCAGGCCGACGGCGCCAAGCTCACGTTCACCGGCGGCGACGCGAAGTACAACAGCTTCACCGTCGACGCCGCGAAGCTCCAGGGCGCCAAGGACGTCTTCCTCAAGGTGCCGGCCGGCTCCGTCACCGTGGTCACCGTGACCGGCGGCTCGTACGACATGGCGGCCGCCGGGACCACCGGCTTCCACCTGTGGGACGAGGCCAAGGCGTCCTTCGTCCTGGACGACAAGCTGCAGAGCGCGGCCGGCGGGGCGATCCGCGCCAAGCTGCTGTGGAACTTCCCCACCGCGACCAAGGTGGTCAAGAGCAGCAAGGCCGCCTGGGCCGGCACCGTGCTGGCGCCCAGCGCCGCCTTCGACCTCGGCAGCGGCGGCCCGGTCAACGGTTCGGTCATCGCGGCCTCGCTGACCGGTAAGGGCGGCGCGGAGACGCACCACTACCCGTTCGCTGGCTGCCTGCCCGGTGTCGTCGTCCCGACGCCGTCCACCACGCCCACCACGCCCACCGTGCCGCCGGTGGTGCCGAGCGGGACGCCGTCGGCCTCCACCACGCCCGGGACGCCCGGCACCTCGGCCACTCCCGGGACCTCGGCGAGCCCGTCGGCCACGCCCTCCGCCCCGGTGAGCGGCAAGCCGAGCGCGGGTGCCTCGGCCAGCCCGTCGGCCACCGCCTCGGCGGGTGTGCCGGCCGCCTCGGCCTCGGCCTCGGCGAGCCCGTCCGCCCAGGCGAACGCGGGCGGCAACCTCGCGCACACCGGCTCCGGGCCCGTCGTGCCGCTGGCGATCGGCGGCGCGGTGGTGCTCGCGGCCGGTGGCGCGATCGTGGTCGTCACCCGGCGTCGGGCGGCCAAGAAGGCCTGATGGTTTCGCCGGTCGACCGGTGCTGCGCCCTCGGTGATTGAACCTGATCACCGGGGGCGCACGTATTTCAGTCAGGTGACGAAGTTCATTCAAGTTTGCCGAATCCGCGTTCCGCGAGGTGGCAGCTGTGATGGGCTGGTCATACACATCAGACGACGGACCAACAGACGAAATTCGGTCGTACGGCGGGGTGTGGAGAGGTGCGGGAGTGCCGGTAGAGTCCCCCGGACAGTCGTAGCGGGCCACCGCGAAACCTTCAACACGCCTGCTGCGCAAGACCGTTCTGAGGGGAACAGCGTAAATGGCGCGACAGCAGCGGCACATGCGGATCGGCGCGGCGGCACTCGCCGGGACGGCGGCGGCCGGAATTCTCCTGCCTCTGGCGCTGGCAACCAACGCCTCGGCGCACGTGCCGAGTTGGTCGGTGACCTGCGACAAGATCGTGATCGATCTGATCAACTACAGCCCCAAGCCCGACGTGAAGAACACCGTCAGCCTCACCATCGACGGCGAGAAGGTCCTGGACGCCAAGGCCTTCCCCGCGGAGTTCCACGGCACCTTCCCGGTGAAGGACCACACAGCCCCCGTCAAGGCGAACCTCGTGGTGAACACGACGGAGACCCCCAACGAAAAGGGCTGGAACATCAACGAGACCAAGACGATCGAGCCGTGCCACACGCCGACTCCGACGCCGACTCCCACCCCCACGCCCACCAAGACCCCGACCCCGACACCCACCCCGACGCCGTCGCAGACCACGACTCCGACGCCGACTCCCACGCCGACGCCCACCAAGACCCCGACCCCGTCGGCCTCGCCCACCGCGAGCAAGACCGCGACCCCGACCCCGACTGTGACCCCGGTCCCGACGCCCACCACCAGTGGCCCGGCGCTCGCCCAGACCGGTAGCAACGACGCCACCCCGATG
The DNA here is from genome assembly GCF_042731835.1 of Kitasatospora sp. NPDC059817. Lineage (NCBI taxonomy): Bacteria > Bacillati > Actinomycetota > Actinomycetes > Kitasatosporales > Streptomycetaceae > Kitasatospora > Kitasatospora sp. NPDC059817. The sequence continues at coordinate 14,222 of NZ_JBHWIR010000091.1, forward strand.
ATCGCGGCGGCCGGCGGCGGCGTGCTGCTGGTCGGTGGCGCGCTCGTCCTGCTGGCCCGCAAGCGTCGCGGCAGCCAGAGCTGACGTTCCGTCGGTGACGTGAGACCGCCCCCCGGCCGAAGCGGCCGGGGGGCGGTTCCCGTGTGGGGCGGCCTCACATGCGGTGCGGCCTCATGCACGGAGCGGTTCACGTGCGGGGCCGGGGGCTACTCCCAGCGGAAGAAGCGGGCCGCGGCGGCCAGCCCGAGGACGGCCCAGCCGGCCAGGATGCCGAGGTCGGACCAGGGCACCCCGGCGCCGTGCTGGAGGACCGACCGCAGGCCGTCCGAGAGCGCGGAGATCGGCAGCAGCTCCAGCACCGACTGCACGGCCGAGGGGAACTTGCTCAGCGGCACGATCACCCCGCCGGCCAGCAGCAGCAGGATGAACACCAGGTTGGCGGCGGCCAGTGTGGCCTCCGCCTTGAGCGTGCCGGCCATCAGCAGGCCGAGGCCGGAGAAGGCCGCGGTGCCGAGCACCAGCAGCGCGACGACCGTCAGCGGGTTGCCCTGCGGGGACCAGCCGAGCGCCAGCGCGATCACCGACAGCAGCGCGACCTGCAGCGCCTCGGTGACCAGGACGCAGCCGGTCTTGGCGGTCAGCAGTGCCCAGCGCGGGAGCGGGCTGGCGCCGAGCCGCTTCAGCACGCCGTAGCGGCGCTCGAAGCCGGTGGCGATGGCCTGCCCGGTGAAGGCGGTGGACATCACGGCCAGCGCGAGCAGGCCGGGGGCCAGGAAGTCGACCCGCTTGCCGGGGCCGTCCACCGCGACGATGTCCACGGCCGAGAACAGCACCAGCAGCACGGTCGGGATGACCACGGTGAGCAGCAGCTGCTCGCCGTTGCGCAGCAGCATCCTGGTCTCGAAGGCGGTCTGGGCGAGCAGCATCCGGCCGACCGGGGCCGCGCCGGGCTTGGGGGAGTAGTCGGTGGTGGTACTCACGAGCGCAGGTCCCGTCCGGTCAGGTCGAGGAAGACGTCTTCGAGGCTTCGGCGCTGGACGGACAGCCGTTCGGGCAGGACTCCGGAGGCTGCGCACCAGCCGGTGACGGTGGCCACCAGCTGCGGGTCGACGGGCGCCTCGACGCGGTAGCTGCCGGGGGTGGTCTCGGTGGCGGTGGCGCCCTCGGGCAGTTCCTTGAGCAGCGGGCCGAGGTCGAGCCCGGGCGGGCCGTCGAAGCGCAGGGCGTTCTCGGCGCCGCCGCGGCACAGCTCCTCGGGGCTGCCGGTGGCGATCACCCGGCCGCGGTCGATGACGGCGACCTGGTCGGCGAGCTGTTCGGCCTCGTCCATGTGGTGGGTGGTGACGACCACGGTGACGCCGTCCCGGCGCAGGTCGCGGACCAGCTCCCAGGTGGCGCGCCGGGCCTGCGGGTCGAGGCCGGCGGTGGGCTCGTCCAGGAAGACCAGCTCGGGGCGGCCGACCACGGCCATGGCCAGGGCGAGCCGCTGCTGCTGGCCGCCGGACAGGCGCCGGTAGGCGGTGCGGCCGCAGGAGCCGAGGCCGAGCCGCTCGACCAGCGCGTCGACGTCCAGCGGGTGGGCGTGCAGCGCGGCGGTGTGGCGCAGCATCTCGACGGCGCGCGCGCCCGCGTACACGCCGCCCGATTGGAGCATGACGCCGATCCGGGGGCGCAGCGCGGCGTTCTGGGCGACCGGGTCGAGGCCGAGGACGCGGACGGTGCCGGCGTCGGGGCGGCGGTAGCCCTCGCAGGTCTCGATGGTGGTGGTCTTGCCGGCGCCGTTGGGGCCGAGGACGGCGGTGATCGCGCCGCGTGCGATGGTGAGGTCGAGGCCGTCCACCGCGGGCTTGTCGCCGTAGTGCTTGACCAGCCCGGCGATCTTCACCGCGGGTTCGGAGTGCATACCGGCGAGTGTAAGAGGCCCCGACGCCGGGCCCGGACGGCGCCCTCGATGATCGTTTTCGCAGGTCAGGTAAGGCTTACCTGCGTGACAGATGACACGAGTGAGGCCTGCATCACGGCTTGTCCTGTCGGAAGTAATTACGCAACACTGGTGTTGTGAAAAACATGCGCGAGCACGCCACGCCCCAGGAGGCCGAGTCGGCCCCCGGGTGCGACGTGCCCGTGACGGCGGCCGAGGTGCTGCTGGAGGGCCACCGCGCCACCCGGGACCGGGTCGCCCGGTCGATCCTCGACCACGGCCCCTCCTCCGCCGCCGACCTGGCGAGCCGGCTCGGCCTCACCGCCGCCGCCGTCCGCCGCCACCTGGACGGGCTGGCCGCCGCCGGCCTGGTCGAGTCCCGCGAGCAGCGGGTCTACGGCAGCCGTGGCCGGGGCCGCCCGGCCAAGGTCTTCGCCCTCACCGACGGCGGCCGAGACGCCTTCTACCAGGCGTACGACCAGCTCGCCGCCGACGCGCTGCGCTGGATCTCCGACTCGGTCGGCGGCGGCAAGGCGGGCGAGGAGGCGGTCGCCGCCTTCGCCCGGGCCCGGTTTGGTAAGCAGGGCGAGAAGTACCTGGAGCTCCTGCGGCTGGCCGAGGCGGGGGAGCGCACCGAGGCGCTCGCCCAGGCGCTGAGCGCGGACGGGTACGCTGCCACGGTGCGGCGGGTCCCGCCGGCCGTGGCGAAGGCCCCGGCGGGCGCCCAGCTCTGCCAGCACCACTGCCCGGTCGCGCACATCGCCGAGCAGTTCCCGCAGCTCTGCGAGGCGGAGACCGAGGTCTTCTCGCAGCTGCTGGGCACCCATGTGCAACGGCTGGCCACCATCGCCCACGGCGACGGGGTCTGCACCACCTATGTGCCGGCACCCGGTGCCGCATCGTCGCCTGCCCGGCGTTCCGCGGGCCGCGGCTCCGATGCAGTGCCGACTGCCGGTACGTCCACCGAAGATTCAGCGTCCGCGCGTTAGGAAGCTCGCATGACTGACACCGTTTCGCACCCCGAGCTCGAGGGCCTGGGCACCTACGAGTACGGCTGGGCCGACCCGGACACCGCCGGTGCCGCGGCCAAGCGCGGGCTCAGCGAGGAGGTCGTCCGCGACATCTCCGCGAAGAAGAACGAGTCCGAGTGGATGCTGAACCTGCGTCTCAAGGGCCTGAAGCTGTTCGGCAAGAAGCCCATGCCGACCTGGGGCTCCGACCTCTCCGGCATCGACTTCGACAACATCAAGTACTTCGTCCGCTCCACCGAGAAGCAGGCCGAGTCCTGGGAGGACCTGCCCGCGGACATCAAGGCCACCTACGACAGGCTGGGCATCCCGGAGGCCGAGAAGCAGCGCCTGGTCGCCGGTGTCGCCGCCCAGTACGAGTCCGAGGTCGTCTACCACCAGATCCGTGAGGACCTGGAGGAGCAGGGCGTCCTGTTCCTGGACACCGACACCGCGCTGCGCGAGCACCCGGAGGTCTTCAAGGAGTACTTCGGCACCGTCATCCCGGCCGGCGACAACAAGTTCGCCGCGCTGAACACGGCGGTGTGGTCCGGCGGCTCGTTCATCTACGTGCCCAAGGGCGTCCACGTCGACATCCCGCTCCAGGCCTACTTCCGGATCAACACCGAGAACATGGGCCAGTTCGAGCGGACGCTGATCATCGTCGACGAGGACGCGTACGTCCACTACGTCGAGGGCTGCACCGCGCCGATCTACTCCTCCGACTCGCTGCACTCCGCGGTCGTGGAGATCATCGTCAAGAAGGGCGGCCGCTGCCGCTACACGACCATCCAGAACTGGTCGAACAACGTCTACAACCTGGTCACCAAGCGCGCCGTGGCGTACGAGGGCGCGACCATGGAGTGGGTCGACGGCAACATCGGCTCCAAGGTCACCATGAAGTACCCGGCCGTCTACCTGATGGGCGAGCACGCCAAGGGCGAGACCCTGTCGATCGCCTTCGCGGGCGAGGGCCAGCACCAGGACGCCGGCGCCAAGATGGTGCACATGGCGCCGAACACCTCCTCCAACATCGTCTCCAAGTCGGTGGCGCGCGGCGGCGGCCGGACCTCCTACCGCGGTCTGATCGAGATCGGCGAGGGTTCCAAGGGCGCCAAGTCCAACGTGCTGTGCGACGCGCTGCTGGTGGACACCATCTCCCGCTCGGACACCTACCCGTACGTGGACGTCCGCGAGGACGACGTGTCCATGGGCCACGAGGCGACGGTCTCCAAGGTCAGCGAGGACCAGCTGTTCTACCTGATGAGCCGGGGCATGACCGAGTTCGAGGCGATGGCGATGATCGTCCGCGGCTTCGTCGAGCCGATCGCGCGCGAGCTGCCGATGGAGTACGCGCTGGAGCTCAACCGGCTGATCGAGCTGCAGATGGAGGGCGCGGTCGGCTGACGTCCAGCCGCTGACCGCCCACCGACTTTTCGAGCTTTTCGAGGAAGAGAGCACTACGACAGCCATGGCTGACGTCAACACCACCACCGGCTCCACCACCGCCGGGTCGATCGAGGTCGGCACCGCCGGCGCCGGCGCCCAGCTCGCCGGCCCCGGCACCGGCCGCGCCACCGTCCAGCAGCCGATCGACGCCCGGGTCGCCGTCAAGCCCTCGTTCGAGGTCGGCGACTTCCCGGTGCCCACCGGCCGCGAGGAGGACTGGCGGTTCACCCCGATGCACCGCCTGGGCGGCCTGCACGACGGCACCGCCGCCGAGGCGGCCAAGGGCGAGGACAAGGTCGAGCTGAGCCTGCCGGACGGCGTCACCGCCGAGACCGTCGGCCGCGACGACGCCCGCCTGGGCAAGGCCGGCAAGCCCGTCGACCGGGTCGCCGCGCAGGCGTTCAGCGCCTTCGAGCAGGCGCTCGTCGTCACCGTCCCCCAGGACGCGGTGCTCACCGAGCCGGTCAAGATCGACGTGCACGGCGAGGGCGGCACCCGCTTCGCCCACGTGGTGGTCGACGTCAAGCCGTTCGCCGAGGCCGTCGTGGTGATCAACCACACCGGTACCGGCACCCGGGCCGCCAACGTCGAGCTGCTCGTCGGCGACGGCGCCAAGCTCACCTTCGTCTCCGTCCAGGACTGGGACCGCAACGCCGTCCACGTCGCCCAGCAGACCGCGCTGGTCGGCCGGGACGCCTCGCTGAAGTCCGTGGTCGTCACCTTCGGCGGCGACGTCGTCCGGATCCACCCGCGGGTCAACTACGCCGCGCCCGGCGGCGAGGCCGAGCTGTTCGGCCTCTACTTCGCCGACGCCGGCCAGCACCTGGAGCACCGTCTGGTCATCGACCACGACACCCCGCACTGCCGCTCCAACGTGGTCTACAAGGGCGCGCTGCAGGGCCAGGACGCCCACGCCGTCTGGGTCGGCGACGTGCTGATCCGCGCCGCCGCCGAGGGCACCGACACCTACGAGCTCAACCGCAACCTGGTGCTCACCGACGGCGCCCGGGTCGACTCGATCCCCAACCTGGAGATCGAGACCGGCGAGATCGTCGGCGCCGGCCACGCCTCCGCGACCGGCCGCTTCGACGACGAGCAGCTGTTCTACCTGCGGTCCCGCGGCATCCCGGCCGACGAGGCCCGCCGCCTGGTGGTCCGCGGCTTCTTCGCCGAACTCGTCCAGCAGATCGGCGTCGCCGAGATCCAGGACCAGCTGATGGAGAAGATCGAGGCCGAGCTGGAAGCGGCGGTCTGATCCAGATGACCTTCCTCCGTGCCTGCGCGCTGAGCGACCTCCAGGAGGACGTGCCCAAGCGCGTGGACCTCAACGGCGTGCCGGTCTCCGTCGTCCGCACCGACGAGGGGGTGTTCGCGATCAACGACACCTGCTCGCACGCGAACGTCTCGCTCTCCGAGGGCGAGGTCGAGGACTGCATGATCGAGTGCTGGCTGCACGGCTCCAGCTTCGACCTGCGCACCGGCAAGCCCTCCGGCCTGCCCGCCACCAAGCCGGTCGCTGTCTACCCCGTAAAGATCGAAGGGGACGATGTGCTCGTCTCCGTCAACCAGGAGTCCTGAGTACCCATGGCAACGCTTGAAATCCGCGACCTGCACGTCTCCGTCGAGGCCGAGAACGGCCCGCGCGAGATCCTCAAGGGCGTCGACCTGACCGTGAAGCAGGGCGAGACCCACGCGATCATGGGTCCGAACGGCTCCGGCAAGTCCACCCTGGCCTACTCGCTCGCCGGCCACCCCAAGTACACCGTCACCGGCGGCTCGGTGCTGCTGGACGGCGAGGACGTCCTGGAGATGTCCGTCGACGAGCGCGCCAAGGCCGGCGTCTTCCTGGCCATGCAGTACCCCGTCGAGGTCCCCGGCGTCTCGGTGAGCAACTTCCTGCGCACCGCCGCCACCGCCGTCCGCGGCGAGGCCCCCAAGCTGCGTCTGTGGGTGAAGGAGGTCAAGGAGGCGATGGCCGCCCTCCAGATGGACCCGGCCTTCGCCGAGCGCAACGTCAACGAGGGCTTCTCCGGCGGCGAGAAGAAGCGCCACGAGATCCTCCAGCTGGAGCTCCTCAAGCCGAAGATCGCGATCCTCGACGAGACCGACTCCGGCCTGGACGTCGACGCGCTGCGGATCGTCTCCGAGGGCATCAACCGGGTCCGCTCGACCGGCGAGGTCGGCACCCTGCTGGTGACCCACTACACCCGCATCCTGCGGTACATCAAGCCCGACTACGTCCACGTCTTCGCGGGCGGCCGCATCGTCGAGTCCGGCGGTGCCGAGCTGGCCGACAAGCTGGAGAACGAGGGCTACGAGGCGTATGTGAAGGGGGGCGCGTCCGCGTGACGCATCCGTTCACGGGTCTGCTCGACACCGACGCGATCCGCAAGGACTTCCCCATCCTGCAGCGCGTGCTGCACGAGGAGAAGCCGCTCGTCTACCTGGACAACGCGGCCACCTCGCAGAAGCCGCGCCAGGTGCTGGAAGCCCTGACCGCCTACTACGAGCGGCACAACGCCAACGTCCACCGCGGCGTGCACGTGCTCGCCGAAGAGGCCACGGCGCTCTACGAGGGCGCGCGGGACAAGGTCGCGGCCTTCGTCAACGCGCCCAGCCGCAACGAGGTGATCTTCACCAAGAACGCCTCCGAGTCGCTCAACCTCGTTGCCAACATGCTCGGTTGGGCCGACGAGCCGTACCGGGTGGACGCCGACTCCGAGATCGTCATCACGGAGATGGAGCACCACTCCAACATCGTTCCGTGGCAGCTGCTGTCGCAGCGCACCGGCGCGAAGCTGAAGTGGTTCGGGCTCACCGACGAGGGCCGGCTCGACCTCTCCAACATCGACGAGCTGATCACCGAGAAGACCAAGGTGGTCTCCTTCACCCTGGTCTCCAACCTGCTCGGCACCGTCAACCCGGTCGAGACGATCGTGCGCAAGGCCCAGTCGGTCGGCGCGCTGGTCGTCATCGACGCCTCGCAGGCCGCCCCGCACATGGTGCTGGACGTCCAGGCGCTGGAAGCCGACTTCGTCGCCTTCACCGGTCACAAGATGCTCGCCCCGACCGGCATCGGCGTGCTCTGGGGCCGCCAGGAGCTGCTGGAGGACCTCCCGCCGTTCCTCGGCGGCGGCGAGATGATCGAGACCGTCACCATGGGCTCGTCCACCTACGCCCCGGCGCCGCACAAGTTCGAGGCCGGCACCCCGCCGATCGCCCAGGCGGTCGGGCTCGGTGCGGCCATCGACTACCTGTCGGACATCGGCATGGAGAAGATCGCCGCGCACGAGCACGCGATCACCGCGTACGCGGTCGAGCGCCTGCTGGAGGTCCCGGACCTGCGGATCATCGGCCCGCGCACGGCCGTCGACCGCGGCGCCGCGATCTCCTTCACCCTCGGCGACATCCACCCGCACGACGTGGGCCAGGTGCTGGACGAGCAGGGCATCGCCGTGCGCGTCGGCCACCACTGCGCGCGGCCGGTCTGCCTGCGGTACGGAATTCCGGCGACCACGCGGGCGTCGTTCTACCTGTACTCGACGCCGGGCGAGGTCGACGCGCTGATCGACGGCCTGCACCACGTCCGGAACTTCTTCGGCTGACGGGACTGGGCAGGACATGAAGCTCGACTCGATGTACCAGGACATCATCCTGGACCACTACCGCAACCCCCACGGCAAGGGGCTGCGGGACGGCGACGCCGAGGTGCACCACGTCAACCCGACCTGCGGTGACGAGATCACCCTGCGGGTGCGGCTCGACGGCTCGACCGTCGCCGACGTCTCGTACGAGTCCCAGGGTTGCTCGATCAGCCAGGCCAGCGCCTCGGTGCTGAACGACCTGGTCGTGGGCAAGACCGTCGGCGAGGCGCAGACCGTCCAGGAGGCCTTCCTGGAGCTGATGCAGAGCAAGGGCCAGGGCGAGGGCGACGAGGAGGTGCTGGAGGACGCGGTCGCGTTCGCCGGCGTCTCCAAGTACCCCGCCCGGGTCAAGTGCGCCCTGCTCAGCTGGATGGCCTGGAAGGACGCCACCGCCCAGGCGCTCGCCCAGCACCCCGCCGTGAACGACTGACCCGCAGAGGAGGACAGAACAATGAGTGACGAAACCCCCTCCGCTGCGGAGGAGCAGCCGAACGGCGTCGTCATCGTCGGCACCACCGCCGGCACCGTGTCCGTGGAGGACCTGACCGAGGCCCTGATGGACGTCGTCGACCCCGAACTGGGCATCGACGTCGTCAACCTGGGCCTGATCTACGGCATCCACATCGACGAGTCCGACGTGGCCACCATCGACATGACGCTCACCTCGGCGGCCTGCCCGCTGACCGACGTCATCGAGGACCAGGCCAAGACCGCCACCGACGGCCTGGTCCAGGACCTGCGCATCAACTGGGTCTGGATGCCGCCGTGGGGCCCCGACAAGATCACCGACGACGGCCGCGACCAGCTCCGCGCCCTGGGCTTCAACGTCTGACGGACGGCCCTTTTGTCAACTCGCTGCCGCGCAAACCTCTCCTTCGGGGGAAAGGTTTGCGCGGCAGTGGTATATCTGCCAGCGGGCGGCCAGGCTGGAGCCGCGACCTCGGAGGGAGCGAAGTCATGTCGGTAGTTGCGTTCGCGCAGTTGCTTCTGCCTGACTCGCCGTACGCCATGTGGGTCCGGGGAGAACTCGGCGAGTATCTCCGGCTCCCGGATGACGGCACGCGGGTTGAGGTGATCGGAGGGGAGATCGTTGTGTCACCAGCCCCGGTGTACCTCCATGAGGGGATCCTCACGGACATTCAGGAGTCGGTGCTGGCAGGCAAAATCGCTGACGCGAAGTTCCAATGGCGCGCCGTCCGGACGGTCAACCTGGACCTGGTCGAGGTCGAGGGCGGTTACATCCCGGACATGGTGATCGTGCGCAGGGACGTCGATGCAGAGAAGCGGGCCAAGGATGTGTTGTACGTCCACCCGGCCGATCTTGAGCTGGTGGTGGAGGTGACCTCCGCGTCCAATGCGCGCCATGACCGGCGCCCCATGTTCGGTCGACAAGTGAAGCCCACCAAATGGAGTGGTTACGCACGCACCGGGATCCCGTACTACCTGTTGGTCGACCGTGACCCGCGGCAGCCCGGCGTCACCTTGTTCGGCGAGCCGGACCGAGGCGAGGGGACCTACCAGGTGCTGGGTCAGTGGAAGTTCGGCGAGCCAGTTCGGTTGCCCAAGCCCTTTGATCTTGAGATCAACACCGATGACTGGGCCCCTTGGGCTGAGTAGCCCTGTACGAACGCCGCCCGGGACGAATGGTCGTCCCGGGCGGCGGTGTTTTTGGGGCTGGTCAGGACTGCTTGGGTTTGCGGGCGACGGCTATCGCCAGGGCCGTGCAGAGGGCGGCGGCGATGGCGGCGAAGCCGCTGACGGCGGGGAGGAGGCCGTAGTGCTGGACCAGGGCGCCGACGGCGACGATGGGGAGGGAGCTGCCGAGGTAGACGATGATCCACAGGGAGCTGAGCTCGGAGCCCCGGCGTTCCGGGTTCATCGCGGCGACGGCGGTGGTGAAGAGGGAGCGGAAGGCCACACCCTGGCAGATGCCGCCGAGGACGCTGCCGATGAACAGCAGCGCCGGGGTCTCGGTGTACTGGGCGGCGACGACCAGGGCGAGGCCGGCGGCGAGGCCGCCCATGCCGAGGGCGATGACCAGGCGGTCGGAGGTGGGCGGGACGAGGAGCTGGGCCAGCGCGGACGAGCCGAGCAGCAGGGCGGCCACGATCGCGCCGGTCAGGTGCGAGGAGGTGTGCAGCAGCTTGGCGGAGAAGGCCGGGGCGAGCGCCAGGTAGACGCCGAACACCGCGTACGAGATGAAGCCGGCCGAGGCGGCGAGCAGGAACTCGCGGCGGCCGGTGCGGGGCAGGGCGAGCCGGCGGGGGCGCAGGTGGGCCGGGGTGGTGATGCGGGGCGGGGTGGCCGGCGGGCGGTTGCGGCCGGGCATCCGCGGGTGGACGAGGGCCAGCGGCACGCAGAGCGCCAGCAGGGCGATGGCGTGCAGCAGGAAGGGCGTCAGCAGCGGGTCCGTGCCGTTGGCGAGCAGGGCGCCGACCACCGGGCCGAGCGCGACGCCGCCGGCGGAGCAGGCCAGGGTGAGCTTGGCGGCGAGCGTCGGGTGGTCGGGCAGCAGGTCGCCGAGGGCGGCCCCGGCGGCGCCGGTGGACAGGCCGACGGCGATGCCCTGGACGGCCCGGCCGGCGGCGAGCTGCCAGAAGCTGCCCGAGGTGGCGAACACGACGTCGCCGGCGGCGGCCAGGGCGACGGCGGGCAGGATCAGGGCGCGGCGGCCGAGGTGGTCGGACCAGTGGCCGACCACGGCGAGCACGGGGACCAGCGCGAACACGTAGATCGTGAAGAGGATCGTGGTGTCGAGCGGGCCGAGGCCGAGGCGCTGCTGGAGGAGCGGGTAGATCGGCGTCGCCAGGTTGGCACCGATCAGCATCAGCAGCAGGGCGGCGGCGACCAGGCCGACGCGGACACCGCGCAGCGCGTTCCAGCGGCTGACCGCGGCGAGCTGGAGCTGGGCGCGGGGCGCGAGCTCCAGGGGAAGCAGGGCCTCCGAGAGTCGGCGTCCGTCGAGCTGCGCGGTGCGCAGGCCGGAGCCGGCGGGGGAGAGGTCCGCCATGTAAGGGATCTCCTGTGGCAGGGCACCACCGGGTCGGCGGGGTGTGCCGGCGCGCCCGTCCTGAGGCGCTGTGGTGGTGGCCGAGGTGCGGGGCTCCCTGGTGGAGCGGGTGAGCTGAGTGGGCCCCTCCTGCCCGGTGTCGGGCGGGGAGGGCGAAGGGCTTCATTGCCCGGTGGCCCGCGCGGGGTGTGCACGGTGCCAATGCGAAGGATAAAGGGTGGGCGCACGGTTGCGGCGCGCGCCCCTTGAGGCCGGGCATCGGGGGTGCCCGGCCTATACGCTGAGGTGGTGGATCGGGACGCTGAGCTGATAGGCGGACCGCTGGCTGAGGGAGAACGCACAACGATGGCCGGACGACGTCGGAAGAACGCCGGGGCTTCGCCGGGAGAGAGTGCGGCCGAGCCGGTTCTGCCCGCCGACCTGGAGCTTCAGGACCTCTACGGGGCGTTCGCCGCGCACGGGCTGGACGACGAGGACCTGGACGACGCGGCGGTCCTGGTACCGCCGGTGAAGCTGCCCGCCGAGGAGGAGCTGGCCGCCCTGGCGAAGGCCGTGCCGATGTTCGGGTACGCGCTGGCGCTGGCCCGCTGGGCCGCCCCGCACCGGGTGGTGGACGAGTTCGGCGACCTGGTGGAGGAGGACCGGGCGCCGGCGGCGCAGCTGCTGGGCCTGGCGCCCGCCGAGGGGGAGGTGCCGGAGGAGGCGGAGGTCGAGGCGATGCGGGCCTGGTCGCTGGCCTGTGACCTGGACCTGGTGGAGATCGGGACGACGGCGGCCGGTGAGCACGTCGCCGTGCCGGGCCCGGATCTGGAGCCCGCCGAGGAGGGTGACCCGGAGACCGTCCTGGAGCTGTGGCTGACCGCCGCCGGGATCGTCCGGGAGCTGGCCGTGGAGGCCGACTCGCTGCCGGAGGAGGAGGCCGTGCGGGCCGCCGAGGGCGGGGAGGCCGGGGAGGCCGTGGAGGGCGGTGAGGAGGACGAGGACGCCCTGAGCGAGGTCGAGGAGGCCCGGGACGCCGCCGCCGAGCTGTTGGACGAGGCGTTGCAGGTGCTGTACGAGACCACCGCCTTCGCCGATCCGGGCAACGAGACCGTGCCGCTGGGCGTGCTGGCCGCGCTGCTGGTGGTGCCGGAGGGCGAGGAGCCGAGCGAGGAGCTGCTGGGCGACATCACCGATGTGATGGTCGCACTGGACCCGATGCTGGGCGACCTGGCCGAGCTGGGCCTGCTGGAGTACCGGCCGATCGACCCGGAGCTGTTCGACGAGGAGGAGGGCCCGGAGGGCGAGGAGCCCGCCCTCGTCGGCGAGGCGCCGCTGGACGATGAGGAATCGGCGCGCTTCGGGCTCGTCCGGCTCACCCCGCTCGGCCAGTACGGCATCCGGCAGTGGCTGCTGGAGGACGGCTACGACGCGCCGCTGGTCGGCGAGCTGGCCCAGGGCGACGCGGCCGAGCTGCTGCGCGCGGTGTGCGAGGCCGCCAACGTGCTGCCGGACGAGGAGCTGCGGGTCTGGATCACCGGCCGGGAGCCGGTGGCGGCGGCGCGCGAGCTGCTGGCGGCGGCGCGCGGCGACGACGCGTACGCCCCGATGCGGCGGATGCTCGGCGTCTCGGCGCTGAACATGCTGGGCGCGGCCGCCGAGCCCGCCGTGCGCGACGTGCTGGACGACCCCGAGCTGGGCGGCGCCGCCCGGGCCTGGCTGACCTCGAAGGGAGCGACGGACGTGCCGGTACCGGAGCGGACGATGGCACTGTGGACGGTGGTCGACACCTTCGCCGCCCAGCTGCTGGACAGCGGCGGCGACGCCGAACTGCTGCGCGAGCTGATCGCGGACCTGCCGGTGACCGGCAACCCTGCGTCCTACTTCGGCGAGCTCTGGCGGGTCGACCACCCGTACACGGCGGACGTCCTGGAGGCCGTCGGGGAGCTGCACCTGGACCGGGCGGTGGCCAAGGAGGCGCGCAAGGCGGCCTTCAAGGCGCGGTCCAAGGGCTGACGGGCCGACGGGGGGGCTTCGGGGGGCCGACGGGGCTTCGACGGGCTGATGGGCCGGCGGGTCAGGGGAGATCGAGGGAGCCGTCCTCGGCGAAGGGGAAGAACGGGTTGTGGGCCAGCTCCCAGAGGTGGCCGTCCGGGTCCTCGAAGTAGCCGGAGTAGCCGCCCCAGCTGGTCGGGACCGGCGGCTTGACCACCACGGCGCCGGCCTCGACCGCCGTCTTCAACGCGGCGTCCACCAGCGCGGGGGACTCCAGGTTCACAGCGAGGGTGACGCCGCGGAAGGCGGGCTCACCGGTGGCGGGCACGCCCGCGTCGGCGGCCAGCTCCTCGGTGGGGAAGAGGCCGAGCGCCGAGTCGGCGGTGCGGAACCAGACGATCTCCGGACTGGAGGCGGAGGACCGCCGCCAGCCCAGGTCCTCGTAGAAGCGGGCGCTGCGGTCGAGGTCGGAGACCCCGAGGGTGACGATGCTGATCCGGGCCGGGAAGCTGCTGTCTGCTGTCATGCCGCCAGGGTAGGGAGGGCGGCTGACAACCGCGCGTCCTGACACGGCCCGTGCCGGCCGGCAACCAGCAGTCCTGACACGGCCCGGGCCCGTCGGCGGCCGGGCGTCCCGACGCGGCCTGCGCCGGTGCCCGGTACCCGAGCTGATGACCCGGCAGGTCCCGGGCACTAAGGTGGCGTCGGCGGTGCGGGCGCGAGGACTCGGGGGTGCGGCACAGGATGATGCGGGAGAGTGGCGGCAGGCCCCCGGAGTGGAACGCCGGTCGGACGGACCCTGCGCGCGTCCCGGACCCGAGGAGCAAGGAGGAGCGTCTCGCCGCGGTGGAGGACTTCTCCCGCCGGACGGTGGCCGCGGCCGACTTCCCGGTGTACGGCGTGGTCGCGGGGCTGTCGCGCGGGGGCGGCGGGACGGGCGGCTGGGGCGAGGCGCTGGCCGCCTTCGAGACCTCCGGTGGCGAACTCGCCTGGGTCGAGGTGCAGTCCGGCGACTGGAGCTCGGTGGCCGGCCCGTACGTCAGCGTGCGCACCTACCGGCCGGACGCGGAGCGCGGCGAGGACCTGCCCGAGCTGGAGGACGTGGTCGAGGACGAACGGGACCGGGTCTACGACCACCTGGGGGTCGACGAGGGCGACGGGCCGGGCCGGGTGCGGGCGTTGCGTGAGTGGATCACCGTGGACGGCGAGCCGTACCCGGTGGAGGTGCACGAGGATCGGCCGGTGCTCTGGCCAGGCGCATCGGCCGCCGACGGGGCCGCACCGGTCTGGGCCGGGCGGCTGCGGATCGGCGGGTTGACCGTGACGGTGTGCGGGCGCGGGGTGCCGCCCGGCGGCGTGGAGCTCGGCGGGATCGCGGACTTCGAGCCGTACCTGCGCGGCCGGGCCGAGCTGCTGGGCGAGCTGGCCGCCCGGCGGGCCCGGCAGGTCCCGGTGGAGGAGCGTGAACTGCCGCCCGCCGTCGGGCTGGAGGCGCACCGGGAGCTGATCGCGCAGAGCGTCGCCGCGTCCGCCGCCGTCGAGGCGCAGGTCCGGGCCGGGCGGACGCCGCGGCGCCCGCGCGGGGACGCCTACGAGGTGCGCTGGGAGGTGGCGGTGCGCCAGCAGATGCGGCTCGCCACCGAGAACCGGGAGGAGGCGGTGACGGCGCTGACCGCGATGGTCAACCACCTCAACCGGCTTGCCCGGCACACGCATTGGCTGATCGGTACGCCGGAGGGCGGGGCGGCCGTCGAGGAGGTCGTCCGGTACACGGTGTTCGCCAGTGAGGTGGCGAGCCTGCCGGCGCAGCGGGCCTGGGAGCAGCTCTGGCGGGAGCGGCGGGGCGGCGGGCCGGAGGTCTGGGAGGAGCACCGGCTCGCCGAGCAGCTGTGGCTGTCGGCCTGGGAGCAGTGGCGGACGACGCGGTCGGGGTGACCCTCGGCAGGGCGTCGTGGGTCGGGGTGGCCCTCGGCAGGGCGTCGTGGGTCGGGGTGGCCCTCGGCGGGGCGTCGCAGGCAAAGCGGAGGTCATGTGTCGGTCATCGGTTGGCAAATGGCCGCCTGGGCGTGAGGTGGGCGTCATGCCTGGTTCATCCCCGCGGCGGAGTCTGCTGGGCGTCGACGCCCCGTCTCGACGCCCCGCCCGCCGGGCACCGGGCCCGCCCCCGGTCCGGCGGCCGATTCCTCAGGAGTTGCTGCCATGCCGCTGTCCCGCCGGGACTTCGTCAACCGTTCCACCCTCGTCGGGGCCGGCGTGCTGATCGCCGGCAGCGCGGAGGCGCTGGCCAGCGCCCCGGGCGCGATCGCCGCCCCGGCCGGCGGCGAGCTGCCGGCCGCGTCCGCGGCGGGTGACACCGGTGCGGTGCGCGCCGCCATCGGCTACGGCCCGCTGGTGCAGGACCCGGCCGGGCTGCTGTCGCTGCCCAAGGGCTTCGCGTACAAGGTCGTCAACCGCGCCGGCGTCACCCGGCTGCGCACCGGCGAGTTCACCCCGAGCAACCACGACGGCACCTCCGCCTTCGAGGACGAGCGCGGCGGCAACCTGATGGTCGTCAACCACGAGCTGTCCGGTGCCCGCGCCAACTGGCCGTACCCGGTGCCGCTGACCGAGGGCCACGTCTACGACCCGGGCGCGGCCGGCGGCTGCACCATCGTGCACGCCAAGCGGAACGGCTCGGTCGAGCAGTGGGTCGGCATCGCCGGCACCTCCACCAACTGCGCGGGCGGCGTGACCCCGTGGGGCACCTGGCTGTCCGGCGAGGAGACCGAGGACAAGGCCGGCAAGAACGGCTTCACCAAGGACCACGGGTACATCTTCGAGGTCGACCCGTTCGACGACGACTACAACCGCGACCCGCAGCCGGTGAAGGCCTTCGGCCGGTACGCGCACGAGGCCGTCGTGGTGGACCCGAAGCGCGGCCACGTCTACCTGACCGAGGACGCCTCGAACCCCAACGGCCTGCTGTTCCGTTGGACCCCGCCGGCCGGCTTCAAGCACGGCCGCTACCAGCTGCGCAAGCTGGCCGCCGACGCGGGCGTGCTGGAGGCCTTCAAGGTGTTCGACGCCCAGGGCAAGTTCGTCGA
>NZ_JBHWIR010000092.1:0-29354 GCF_042731835.1 Kitasatospora sp. NPDC059817
GCCGCCCCCCCCGGCGCCGCGCGGCCCCGCCGCCCCCCCCGCCCCGCCCCGCCGCCCCCCGCGCCGCCCCAGCGGGCGCGAGCGGCACGACGAGAAGATCACCGTGTACGTGTCCGCCGAGGAGCTCATGGACCTGGAGCACGCCCGGCTGGTGCTGCGCGGTGAGCACGGCCTGGCCGTGGACCGCGGGCGGATCGTCCGGGAGGCCATCGCGGTCGTCCTGGCGGACCTGGAGCAGCGCGGTGAGGCCTCCATCCTGGTCCGGCGGTTGCGCGGCCGCTAGGCCCCTTCCCGGGCGTCGGCAGTGCTTCTGGTGCTGCCGGTGCGGTGCCTCCGGTGCGGCGGTCCCGGTGTGGCATCCCCGGCGCGGCATCCCTGGTGTGGCGTGTCGGCGTCCTGCGGTGTCGACGGCGTGTCGACGGCCCCGGGGGCGGGGCGGGCGGCCGGGCCGGGTGAAGATGGACCGTCATGCCGAGCACCGCCGAACCACCCACCACCGCCGTGAACGCGACCGAGGAACAGCCGCGGGGCGGTTTCCGGGTGCGGCTGGACAACTTCGAAGGCCCCTTCGACCTGCTGCTCAGCCTGATCGCGAAGCACAAGCTCGACGTCACCGAAGTGGCGCTGGCCACCGTCACCGACGAGTTCATGGCACACATCCGGGCGATGGGCCCGGACTGGGACCTGGACGCGGCGACCGAGTTCCTGGTCGTCGCCGCGACGCTGCTCGACCTCAAGGCCGCCCGGCTGCTGCCCGCCGCCGAGGTCGAGGACGAGGAGGACCTGGCGCTGCTGGAGGCCCGCGACCTGCTGTTCGCCCGGTTGCTGCAGTACCGGGCGTACAAGCGGGCGGCGGCTCTCTTCGGCGAGCGCTGGGCCGCCGAGCTGGCCCGACGCCCGCGCACCGTCGGGCTGGAGCCCCGGCATGCCGGGCTGCTGCCCGAGGTGGTCATCACCATCGGCCCGGAGCGGCTCGCGGAGCTGGCGGCCAGGGCCATGGAACCCAAGCCGAAGCCCGTCGTGTACGTCGACCACATCCACAGCCCGCCGGTCAGCGTGCGCGAGCAGGCCGGGCTGGTGGTCGGGCTGCTCACCGAGCTCGGCGAGGCGTCGTTCCAGCGGCTGGTCGCGGACGCGCCGGACGAGCTGGTGGTCGTCGCCCGTTTCCTGGCGCTGCTGGAGCTGTACCGGGAGCGGGTGCTGGCTTTCGAGCAGCCGGAGGCGCTGGGCGAACTGCTGGTGCGCTGGGTGGCGGAGGCGGACCGGGGCGCGGTCGAGGTGACGGACGAGTTCGACCGGCCGGTGGGCGAGCGGGAGCGGGAGGAGAGCCGATGAGTGGTGGGAACGGGAGCCCGAGTGGGGGCGGGAGCCTGAGTGGGAGCGGCGGGGGCGGCGGGCGGCCGGTGCGGCGCCCGCTCGGGCTGCCGGGGCGGCCGCGGGCCGGGGAGTGGCTGGAGCCGGCCTTCGAGCTGCTGCCGGGGCCGGTGGTGGGGCCGGTGGTGGGGCCGGTGAAGCCGGTGGCGGCGTCCGTGGGTGTCTCGTCGGAGGGCGAGGCCCGGGTCGTGTACCAGAAGTCGGCCCCGTCGACTTCCGGCGTCGGTGATCTGGTCGGCGTCGCCGATCCGGCCGAGGATGCTGATCGGGCCGAGGGTGCTGATTCGGCCGAGGGCGAGGAGGCGGCCGGGGCCGGACTGAAGGCCGAGCTGGAGGCGATCCTGATGGTCGTCGACGAGCCGGCCGGGGAGGAGCGGCTGGCCGGCGTGCTGGAGCGGCCCCGGGCGCAGGTGGCCGCGGCGCTGCGCGAACTGGCCGCCGAATACACCGCCCAGGGCCGCGGATTCGACCTGCGGCTGATCGCCGGCGGGTGGCGGTTCTACAGCCGGGACACCTGCGCTCCGGCCGTCGACCGCTTCCTGCTGGACGGCCAGCAGACCCGGCTCACGCAGGCCGCACTGGAGACCCTGGCGGTCGTCTCCTACCGGCAGCCGGTGTCCAGATCGAGGGTTTCCGCCGTCCGCGGTGTGAACTGTGACGGCGTGATGCGTACCCTGGTACAGCGAGGACTGGTGGAAGAGGCCGGATCCGAGCCCGAAACAGGTGCGATCCTGTATCGGACGACGAACTACTTCCTGGAACGGATGGGGCTCCGCGGCCTGGACGAGCTGCCGGAGCTTGCTCCCTTCCTGCCCGAGGTCGACGACGTGGAAGCGGAGTCCCTGGAGGGCACGATGATCGCGGAGGCGGTCGCCGCCGCTGCCGTGAAGGCCGTGGACGGCAGTGGCGAGGCCGGTCGGGCTGCGCCTGATCGGTAGGGGGCGGTGAGGTCGGCCGAAACGACCGCACATCCCAGACGGTAACGACGTACGGACACTTTGATGCGTAGCAGTGGCAACGGCAGGAACGGCAGCGGCGGCGGCAGCGGTCGCAGCGGACAGGGCGGGGGCCGGGGCGGCGGCTCCTACGGCGGCAGCGGCAGCGGCCGCAGCGGCTCGGGCTCGGGCTCCGGCTCGCGCGGGGGTTCGTACGGCGGCGGGTCCGGCTCGGGTTCGCGGAGCGGCTCGTACGGCGGCGGGTCCGGCTCGGGCTCCGGCTCGCGCGGGGGTTCGTACGGCGGTGGGTCCGCTTCGGGCTCGCGCGGCGGCTCGTACGGCGGCGGCAGCGGTGCCGGCTCGCGCGGCGGCTCCGGCTCGGGCTCCGGCTCGTACGGGCGTGACAGCCGCCGGGACGACCGGCGCGATGACAACCGGTACCCGGACCGCCCGCTGCGGCCCGAGGAGCGGCGTTACGACCGCCCCGAGTACGGCGGCGGCCCCAACGCCACCCCCGCCCGCGGCGGCTTCTCCGGGCGTCGCCCCAGCCCGGCCCCGCGCCCGCGCCGTGAGGGCCAGGGCGCCCCGGGCGACCCGCGCCGTCAGCCGCAGCGCTCGCGCGAGCTGCAGGCCAAGATCGAGGACGCCGTCCTCGCCCGGCACGACAAGCCGGCCGTCAAGCTGCCCAAGACCTTCGGCGAGCCCGAGGGCGAGCGCCTGCAGAAGGTGCTGGCCCGGGCGGGCATCGGCAGCCGCCGCGCCTGCGAGGAGCTGATCGAGCAGGGCCGGGTCCAGGTCAACGGCAAGCTCGTCACCGAGCAGGGCAAGCGGGTCGACCCGCAGAACGACGAGATCAAGGTGGACGGCCTGACCGTCGCCACCCAGTCGTACCTGTTCTTCGCGCTCAACAAGCCGGCCGGCGTGGTCTCCACCATGGAGGACCCGGACGGGCGCCAGTGCCTCGGCGACTACGTGACCAACCGGGAGACCCGGCTGTTCCACGTCGGCCGTCTGGACACCGAGACCGAGGGCATCATCCTGCTCACCAACCACGGCGAGCTGGCCCACCGTCTCACCCACCCCCGGTACGGCGTGACCAAGACCTACCTGGCCGCCATCCAGGGCCCGATCCCGCGCGACCTGGGCAAGCAGCTGGCGCAGGGCATCGAGCTGGAGGACGGCTTCGCGCGCGCCGACAGCTTCAAGGTGATCTCCAACGTCGGCAAGAACTACCTGGTCGAGGTGACCCTGCACGAGGGTCGCAAGCACATCGTCCGCCGGATGCTGTCCGAGGCCGGCTTCCCGGTCGAGAAGCTGGTGCGCACGCACTTCGGCCCGATCGCGCTGGGCGACCAGAAGTCGGGCTGGCTGCGCCGTCTGACCAACCCCGAGGTCGGTCAGCTGATGCGCGAGGTCGGCCTGTAGACCGGTCGGTATATTTCTGTAGACCGGTCGGTATATTCCGGTCGGGCTATATAGACCGGTCGGTATATTCCCGCTGGAGTCTGTAGACCGGTCGGTATATTCGGGCTTCTGTAGAGGGCCTCCCCCTCGAAAGGGGGGGTGGCCCTCGGTCGTCCGGCGGGGGTGGGTGGGGTGCGAGGCGGGCCGCAACCCCTGGTCACGGCCTTGTCAGTGCCATGATCTGTGGCAGAGGATTGCCACCGGACCACCACCCGCCCAGTGGCGGGACTGCGCCAAGGCCGGCGCCGGTGGGGGGCGAACGGGGGAGACGGCGTCGTGTCGGATGCACCACTCAGCGCACTGGGACTGGCCGAGCCGGACGGACAGGTCTACGCGGCGCTGGTGGCCAATCCGCAGTCCACCGCGGAGGAACTGGCCGAGGGCTGCGGCCTGACGCTCCAGCAGAGCGTGCGCGCCCTGGACCGCCTGGCGCAGCAGGGCATGGCGACTCGGGCGCCGGTGGACCGGCAGCGCTACCTGCCGGTCGCCCCCGACGTCGCGATCGGCACCCTGATCGGCCACCGCGAGTCCGAACTGCGGCACGCCCGGGCCGAGATGCACCGCCTGATGGACGCCTTCCGGGAGGCTTCGCGGTACACCGATCCGGCGCACTCGGTGGAGGTGCTGACCGGTGGCGAGGCGATCGCGCAGCGGCTGGAGCACATCACCGAGACCAGCCAGTACCAGGTCCGCGGCTTCGACCGCCCGCCGTACATCCAGGATCCGGTGACCCCGATCCCGTTGCAGCGGCGGCGGTTGCGGGAGGGGCTGCGGCTGCGGACCGTCTACGACCGGGACGCGGTGGCCTGGCCGGGCCGGCTGGAGCGGAACATCCTGGCCGGGGTCGCGGACGGCGAGGAGGCCAGGGTCCGGCCGTCGCTGCCGATGAAGATGATCATTTCGGACGACCGGATGGCGATCATCCCGATCAGCGTGGGCGACAGCGTCCTCGACGCCGCGTACGTCATCCACCCCTCCGCGCTGCTCCAGGCGCTGGACACGCTGTTCGAGGCGGAGTGGGAGCGCGCCGTCCAGTTGCAGGCCGCGATCGGCACCGGGGACGCGACGCTGGAGCCGGAGGCCGACCACCGCAAGCTGCTGGGCCTGCTGGCGGCCGGCCTCACCGACGAGTCGATCGCCCGGTCGCTGGGCTGGAGCGCCCGCACCACGCAGCGCCGGTTGCAGAGCCTGATGCGCTCGCTGGGCGCCACCACCCGCTTCCAGGCCGGTATGGCGGCCCGGGAGCGGGGCTGGTTGTGAGCTGGCCGACCGGCTGGTTGTGACCGGGGCTGGTTGTGCACCGGGCCGGGTGGGCCGTCGGGGTCGGCCGTCGGGGGTGGGCCGTCGGGGGTGGGCCGTCGGGGGTTGGGCGTCAGCTCCAGGGGGTGAGGGTGGCCCAGCGGCCGTCCGGGCCGCGTTCGACCTTCAGCAGGCCCTTGACGGCGGAGCGGTTGAGCCGTCCGTAGACGTGCGGGAACAGCAGGCCGGGGGTGGCCCCGGGCGGCGGTGCGCCGTGCGGGGCCTCCCACTTGACCATCGGTTCCACCTGTGACTCCTCGATCAGCAGCGCCATCAGCGGGTCGGGAGTGTCGGCGAAGAAGGCGTTGGCCACCGCGAGCGCCGTCTGTTCGTCCGCCGAGCAGTGGATGAACCCGTCGGTGAGCAGCGACGCGGTGGTGTACGGCCGACCGGGGTCGGACAGCCAGTCGTCCAGGGGGGCGAGGTGGAGGATCATGTTCCTGTTCTACCCGGTTTGGTCCTGAGCGGTCGTCACGAGCGGACCGGTGTTCGGACGGCGGCGGAGGCCGGGCTCCTCAGAGCCTGGCGACCTTGGCGGTGGCGGAGACCTCGTAGACGAGCGTGACCGTCCGACGGGCGCCGGGCCCGAGCGGGACGTCCCAGCGGAGGATGCCCTCGGCGTCGAAGGCGTCCGGCGACGGGGAGCACTCCTCCTTGCGCAGCCGCACCTCCACCGCCGACACCTCGGAGACCGGCACCCGCTCGCGGACCGCGACGACCTGCTCGTCCCGCTCCTCCGGGCCGGAGAAGCGGGAGAGGTGCAGCCGCACCGTCCGGGTGGTCGTCTGGCGGCCGGTGAGCCCGGCGGTGGCCTGGCGCTCCTCGGCCTCGCGGACCACCCGGTAGCCGTCCGAGCTGCCGAACGCCAGCTCGGCGTCGGCCCCGGCGGCGGTGAAGCCCAGCTCACCCCGACCGGTGAAGCCGCTGCCGCGGACCAGCTCGACCGGACCCGCCAGCAGCGGGTGCCCGGCCGCGTTGCGGAACCGGACCACCTGGGTCACCAGCGGGGACAGCTCCGGCGCGCACGCGTACTCGCTGCTCGCCTGCCCGGTGAAGGCGCCGAGCGGCACCCGGTGCGCCCGGCCGTCGGAGGGCACGGTGGCCGGGGCGGGCGCGGGCAGCACCCGGACCTCCCCGCCGTCGTCCACCCCCGGCACCCCGGCGGTCGGGCCGAGCGCGCTGATCGCCTCCTCGCGCAGCTCCACCTCGACCGTGCGGCGCTCCTCCGCGGTGCGCTCGCGCAGCATCAGGACGTCCTCGGCGACGGCGGGCGGGTCGGTGGCGAGGGCCGAGCGGGCGGTGGAGAAGGTGAGCCGGACGCCGGTCCAGTCCTCGTCGGTGCGCTGCCAGACCACCGCCTCCGACTCCAGCCGCAGGCTCCCGCCGTCCAGGGTGGCCCGGTACGAGGGGCGCCAGAGGGCGCACGGCACCAGGTGGGTGACGGCCAGCCCGCTCGGGCCGGGCTGCGCCGCCTCGACGGTGAGCTCCAGGTGGGCGACCAGTTCGGCCGGTTCCTCCTCGGCCTGGTCGAGGGCGATCAGGGCCTGCGAGCGTTCCTGGTCCAGGCGGCGCAGCCGGGAGTGGGTGGTCCGCAGCTCCTCGCCGTGGCGCTCGCGTTCGGCGTCCACCCGGTCCAGTTCGCGGGCCCAGCGGGTGCGTTCGAGCTCGCCGATCCCGGCGCCCTCGCCGATCTCGCGCAGCAGGTCGGCGGAGAGCTGGGCGAGCAGCGCCAGCCGGGCCTCCAGGCGGGCGCGGGTCTGGTCGGCGAGGCGGCTCGCGGTCTCCAGCTCGTGCAGCCGGTGGCGCAGCCGGGAGTCCTCCGGGCCGGGCGGCAGCGGGGCGCGGGGGATCCAGTCGCGGACGATCCGGGCGTCCAGCACGCGGGTGCCGGGGGCGGTGGTCTCGGCGCGCAGGGTGCGGTCGACGGCGAGCGCGGTGAGCGGGCCCAGGCGCAGCCGCTGGACGCCCGCGGCGAGGTCGACGGTGGCGGTGCGTTCGACCTGGCTGCGGTCCTCCAGGCAGGTGACGGCGGTGACGGGGAGGGGGATGGTCGTTCCGGTCATCGTTCAGTTCCTCCGGTTTCCACCGACGATGGCCTTTCCGGCCGGGATCTTGATCTGGTAGCCGCCGTCCAGCTCGGTGCGGCCGCCGGGCGGCAGCTCGACCCGCCAGAGCCGGGTGCTGGGCGGGCAGTCCGGCGTGGAGACCGCCGGGGCCTGCCAGTCGGCCCGCTCCTCGATCCGGATCTCGGCGTCGGAGGCGACCGGCACACGCTCGCGGACCTCCACGGTGACGGTACGGCCGAGCCGGTTCGCCAGCTGGACGTGCACCTGGTGGTCGAGCACGGTGCTGCTGCTCAGCATGCCCGCGGTGGACTCGTGCAGCTCGGTGCGGCGCGCCACCTCGATGCTCTCGGTGACCCCGATGCCCAGGCTCCGCAGCCCGCCCGGGGCGAGGGTGGGCAGGGCGGCGGTGAGCAGGAACTCGTCGTCGACGGTGACCTCGACCGGGCCGGCCAGCACGGCGCGGTCGGTCCGGTTGGCGAGCACCAGGGTGGCGTACACCTTCTCCTCGACGGCGGGGACGGTGACGTACTCCGGGCGGACGGACACCGGGATCTCGTCGATCGTGACGGTGTGCCAGGTGCCGTCGGACGGGATGTCGGCGGGGGCGGTGGAGTCGAAGCGGTGGTCGAAGGAGCCCGCCGACTCGCGGGGCGGGACGGCGTGCCGGGGGAGCGCCAGGTGGCGTACCCGCTCGCCGCCGGTGCCGCCCGGGACCATCGCCGCCGGCCCGTAGTGGTCGGCCCGGTCGGCTTGCTCGGCCTGGGGGTGCAGGGTGCCGCGGTGGGTGGCGGGTGCGTCGGGGCCGGCCAGGACGAGGCCGGGGTAGTCGAGCAGGGAGGCGTCCGGGGCGAAGCCGGTGCCGGGGGCCTCGGTGCCGCCGCCGCTTCGGCGGGAGCGGCGGGCGAGCGGGTACAGGTCCGGTGGGGGTGCGCCGCCCGGTGCCACGGGGGCGGGCGGCGGCGCGGAGGCCTGGGGCATCGAGGCTTGGTACATCGAGGCTTGCGGCAGGGGGGCTTGGGGCATCGGGGCGGCGGCGGGCGCACCGCCGTATCCGGCGAAGCCGCCCGGGGCGGGCGGGGGCGTCGGGGCGGGTTCGTCGATGTCCAGGGTGCCGCCGCGCCCGGCGGGGGCGGCCAGCCGGGCGGCGTCGGCCACGAGGCCGGCGTCGGCAGGCCGGGGACCGGCGGGCCGGGCGCCGCCGAGGCGGTTGAGCCGGGCGGCGGATCCGTACGGGCCGGGCGCCGAGGCGGCGAGCGGGGCCTTGCGGCGCGGGGCCGGGCGGGCTCCGGCGCCGGCGTCGTCGTAGCCGGTGAAGAGGTCGGCCAGGCCGGCCGGGGGCTCGCGCCAGCCGGACGGCGGCGGGGCGGGCTGGCTGCGGCCGATCCGCAGCGAGCGGAGCCGGGGCAGGTCGGTGCGGCGGTCGAGGTCGGCGGTGGAGAGGGCGAGCCGGACGCCGGTCCAGTCCTCGCCGGTCTGCTGGGCGACGGAGGCGCGCAGGACGAGCCGGCCGGTGTCGGCGCCGTGGCGGTAGGAGAGGCGGTAGGCGGGCACCCAACGGGCGGCGGGGACGCCGTACTCCAGCTCGATGTCGAGCCGGGCGGGGGGCTCCTCGGGGGCTGGGGCCGGGGCGGGGGCTGGGGCGACGGACTCCCGGGCGGGTTCCGTGACGGGCTGTGCGGTGAGTGCCGAGGCCGGTGTGGTGGTGAGGGTGAGCAGGACGGTGGCGGCGGTCTCGACCGGGTGGGCGGGGCCGGCGGTGGACGCGCGGTCCAGTCGGTCGGCGGCCAACTCGCGCTCGTGGTCAGCGAGTTCGACCTCCCGGGTGAGCTCTTCGGCGCGCTGCTGGAGCCGGGTCAGGCGCTCGTCGACGAAGTCGGCCAGCTCCAGCCAGGCGTCGGCGGGCGTCCGCCGCAGTGGTTCCTCGCGCCGCCGCTGCGGCGGTACGGCGCGCAGGGCGGAGGTCTCGGCGATCGCGGTCAGGACCAGTCGGCGGCGCTCGTTGAGTGCGCCCTGGCGCTCCATGGCCTCGTCCAACTCACGGCGGAGCCGGGGGAGTTCGGTCGGCTCGTGGAACTCGGCGAGCAGCTCCAGCCGGGCCTCGGTGACCGCCGTCCCGCTCGGGCCGTCGAGCACCCGGGCGCGCAGCGAGCGGCCGTCCAGGGAGGAGGGCAGGCCGGTCAGCCGCAGCCGGCCGTCGGCCGGGAGCGGGACGCTGGCCCGGCGGCGGCACACCGCGCCCTCGGCGTAGACCACGACGGAGTCCAGGACCGACGGGTGGGCGGGGACGGCGGGGGGCTTCGGGGGCCCGGCCTCGCTGACGTGGCGGTCCTCGCCGTTCTGCTGATCGTCGCCGCTGTGCTGATCGTCCATGCGCAACCCCTTCGTTCGCGTGCCGTGTTCCGCGTGTCGCCCGCGCCGTGCCCGGGCGGCCAGTCTGCCCCGCTTCGGTGCGGGCGTCGCCGGATTTCGCGGGGTGCGGCGTGTGTGCCCGTTGGCGGGTCTGGTGGGTCTGGTGCGTTCGTGGTGCCTGTGGTGTTTGTGGTGCCTTGGTGCCTGTGGTGCCCGGCGTGCGTCCGCATGGTGTGGGACGGGGGCGGGGCCGCCGTGGTTGCCCAACGGGTGGGCGGTGGGGGCGTGGGTGGGGCGGATGCGAGAGGATGGGGCGCGGGTGCTCCCGGCCCGTGCCGGGGCGCCGACCGGACCGAGAACCGCGAAGTCCCGCGAGGCCGGGTGGCCCGGGAAGTCCCGCGAGGCCGGGCAACCCGGGAGACCCAGAACACGAAGCTCAGAACGCGAAGCCCAGAACGCGAAGCCCGAGAATTCGAGAAGGAGCGCGACCCGCCATGCGCACTGCCGTCGTCGTCGGTACCGGACTGATCGGCACCTCCGCCGCGCTCGCCCTGGCCGGCCGCGGGCTGACCGTCCATCTGGAGGACGCCGACCCGGACGCCGCCCGGACCGCCGCCTCCCTCGGCGCCGGCATCACCGATCCGGCCGACGGCCCGGTCGACCTGGCGATCATCGCCGTGCCGCCCGCCCTCGTCGGCAAGGTGCTCGCCGACTGCCAGCGCCGCAACCTGGCCCGCTGGTACACCGACGTCGCCAGCGTCAAGGCCGGCCCGCGCATCGAGGTCGCCGCGCTCGGCTGCGACACCGTCCACTACATCGGCAGCCACCCGATGGCCGGCCGCGAGCGCTCCGGCCCGCTGGCCGCCCGCGCCGACCTGTTCGAGGGCCGTCCCTGGGTGCTCACCCCCACCGACGACACCGACACGGAGACCCTCAACGCCGCCCTGGAACTGGTCGCGCTCTGCGGTGCGATGCCGATCGTGATGGACGCGGCCGCGCACGACCGGGCCGTCGCCCTGGTCTCGCACGCCCCGCAGCTGGTGTCCTCGCTGGTCGCCGCCCGGCTGGAGCACGCCGACGAGACCGCCATAAGGCTCTCCGGGCAGGGCGTTCGGGACGTCACCAGGATCGCCGCCTCCAACCCCGGCATGTGGGTCGACATCCTCTCCGCCAACGCCGGTGCGGTCGCCGACATCCTGGAGGAGGTCGCCTCCGACCTCGGGGAGACCGTCACCGCGCTGCGCGCCCTGGACGCCTCCGAGGAGGGCGAGCGCCGGGCGGGCGCGGCCGGGATCGAGGCGGTCATGCGGCGCGGCAACACCGGCCAGGCCCGCATCCCCGGCAAGCACGGCGCGCCGCCCACCCGGTACGAGACGGTGGCCGTGGTGCTCGGTGACCAGCCCGGCGAGCTGGGCCGGCTGTTCGGCGAGGTCGGCGCGGCCGGGGTCAACATCGAGGACGTCATCATCGAGCACTCGACCGGCCAGCAGGTGGGCTTCGTCCAGCTGTCGGTGGCGCCGGGGGCGGTCAAGCCGCTCACGGTGGCGCTGCGGGCGAGCGGGTGGAGCGTCCGGGACTGATCGGACTGCGGGGGCCGGTCGGCTTCCGGGACTTCGGGTGAGGGGTTCGGCCGAGCGGTTCGGTTGAGGGCTTCGGGTGAGGGGTTCGGTTGAGGGGGGAGCAGGGGTGATCATCGAGTTGCCGCTGGGCGAGACCCGGCACGGGTCCTACGGCCGGCCGGTGGACCTGGGGAACGAGCGGTTCCTGCGCGCGGTGGTGG
The DNA here is from genome assembly GCF_042731835.1 of Kitasatospora sp. NPDC059817. Taxonomy (NCBI): domain Bacteria; kingdom Bacillati; phylum Actinomycetota; class Actinomycetes; order Kitasatosporales; family Streptomycetaceae; genus Kitasatospora; species Kitasatospora sp. NPDC059817. Next base: position 11,268 of record NZ_JBHWIR010000092.1, read on the forward strand.
GTGGGGGCTTCCGGATCCACCACCGCAGCGTCGAAGCGCTGGTCGAACTGCGCCGGCCGACGCCGCCGGACCCGGAGCCCGCCGAGCCGGAGCCGACCTGCAGCCTGCTGGTGCGGGCGGCCCACGCCGCCTTCGCGGAGCACCTGCCGCTCAGCCTGTCGCCGGACGTGCTCTGGTACGCGGTGGTGCACGAGGTGGCCGTGCACGCGCGGATGTACGCGCCGAGGTACCGGGCGCTGTTCGGCGGCGCCGAGGGGCGCCGGGAAGCGATCGTGGTCCGCGACGACACCCTGGCGGCGCCCTGGCCGGACTGGTCGCGGTCGATCCGGCTGGTGCGGGAGCCGCTGGCGGCGGCGGTCGGGGCCGAGCTGGTGGAGCTGTTCCAGCCGGCGTTCTCGACGACCACGCCCGACGACGCCTCCTGCGCGCTGGTGGCGCTGATGGACGTGGTCAGCCCCTACTACGCCTTCCGCTGGGAGACCCGCTGCGGCATCCCGCGGATCCGGCTGGAGGGCACGGCCGAGGACTGGGCGCTGCTGGTGGCGCGGGTCGCCGGGCTGGCGGAGCGCTTCGACTGGCTGGCGCCGTGGTTCGCCGAACTGCGCCCGGTGCTCGACGAGATCGCGGCGACCGCGGCGGGCGGGGCGGTCGACGACGAGTTCTGGCGCTCGCTCTTCAAGTGGCGGTCGATGTCCGGCGGCCCACGGGTGACCGGCTGGCTCACCGCCTTCCTCGCGCACACCCAGACCCCTGACGGGCCACGGCTGCGCCAGTCCTTCGGCTGGCGGGAGGCGGACGCCAACCCGTACCACCGGGACTCCTTCGCGGTGAACGACTTCCCCTCGCACGTCTCCAAGGTGCCGTTCGTCTGGGACCTCCTCGGCCGCGAGATCCCGATGGCCTTCACCGCCGGCATCCTCGGCATCGAGTGGGACGGGGAGTACCTGCGGCCCCGGCTGGGCAACGCCGTCCTGCAGGTCCTGGGCCCCGACCAGGGCTGATACCGGGCCTGGAGCCGGGGCTGAAGCCCGGGGCTGATATCGGCGCCGGTACCGGGGCTGATCCCGGGGCCGAGGGGGGCTGGCAGGGGGCTGGTACTGGGCTGATCGGGTGGCGGAGTGGGTAGGGCGGCGGTCCATTAACCTTGAGGGAGACAATCCCCTGCCGTCTGCCTCCCCAGGCCCCGGCTTTCACGCCCAGAGAGAGGTTCGGCCCCGTGGACACTGCCGACCGAGCGCACGCCCCGGTCGTCGTCGCGATCGACGGACCCTCCGGTTCGGGCAAGTCGACCGTCTCGCGGGCGGTGGCGGCCCGGCTGGGCCTGAGCTTCCTGGACACCGGCGCCATGTACCGGGCGATGACCTGGTGGATGCTGGCCAACGACGTCGACGTGGCCGACCCGGAGGCGGTGGCCGTCGCGTGCGGCAAGCCGGTGATCGTGTCGGGCACGGACGCGGACGGTCCCACCATCACGGTGGACGGCCAGGACGTCTCCGGACCGATCCGCGGCCCCGAGGTGACGGCGCAGGTCAGCGCCGTTTCCGCGGTGCCGGCGGTGCGCTCCCGGCTGGTGGAGCTGCAGCGCGGCTGCGCCGAGGTCGCCGAGCGCGGCATCGTCGCCGAGGGCCGGGACATGGGGACGGTGGTGTTCCCGAACGCCACCGTCAAGGTGTTCCTGACCGCCTCCGAGCAGGCCCGGGCCGAGCGCCGGGCGGCCGAGCTGCGCGCCAAGGGCGTCGACGAGGCGACCATCACCGCGATGGCCGCCGACCTCGCCCGCCGGGACGCCGCCGACTCCTCCCGGAAGACGGCCCCGCTGGCCCAGGCCGCGGACGCCGTCCTGGTGGACACCAGCGAGCTCACCCTGGAGCAGGTGATCGACCGGATCGCCGCGCTGGTGGAGGAGCGGGCCGGGATGTCGTCGGTCTGAAAGGACGGACAGGTCCGAACGAACGGACAGGTCTGGACGGCCGGGCCGGTCTGAGGACCGGATCGGCCGGAATGATCGGGTCGGCCCGACGGCCACAATGGTCCGGACGACCGGAATGGCCTGAACGACCGGAATGGCCGGAACGGCCGAATGAGCTGCGGTGCCGCCGAGGTGCCGCGGAGACAACCATCGCGCTGCCCCGAGCGGGGCAGGTACGCACGGCGCGCCCCTGGGAAGGGCCGCGCCGGGAAACGGAACAGACGAACATGACCGCAGAGCACTCCGACACCGGCCACGGTGGACTGGACGCCGCCGACTACGCCGAGTTCATGGCCATCGCCGCCGAGGAAGGCTTCGACGTCGACGGCGTGGACGGCTTCGACGGCGCCGAGCACGTACCGCTGCCGGTGCTGGCCATCGTCGGCCGCCCGAACGTCGGCAAGTCGACCCTGGTGAACCGCATCATCGGCCGCCGCGAGGCCGTCGTCGAGGACAAGCCGGGCGTCACCCGCGACCGGGTCACCTACGAGGCCAGCTGGAACGGCCGCCGCTTCAAGGTCGTCGACACCGGCGGCTGGGAGATCGACGTCCTCGGCCTCGACGCGATGGTGGCCGCGCAGGCCGAGCTCGGCATCGAGCAGGCCGACGCGGTGCTGTTCGTGGTCGACGCCACCGTCGGCGCCACCGACACCGACGAAGCCCTGATCAAGCTCATCCGCCGGGCCGGCAAGCCGACCGTGCTGTGCGCCAACAAGGTCGACGGCCCGTCCACCGAGGCCGAGGCCGCCTACCTGTGGTCGCTGGGCCTGGGCGAGCCGCACCCCGTCTCCGCGCTGCACGGCCGCGGCTCGGGCGACCTGCTCGACGCCGTCATGGACGCGCTGCCCGAGGCCCCGCCGCAGACCTTCGGCGACGCCGCCCCCGGCGGCCCGCGTCGCATCGCGCTGATCGGCCGCCCGAACGTCGGCAAGTCCAGCCTGCTGAACAAGGTCGCCGGCGAGGAGCGGGTGGTCGTCAACGAGCTGGCCGGCACCACCCGCGACCCGGTCGACGAGATGATCGAACTCGCCGGCAAGACCTGGAAGTTCGTCGACACCGCCGGCATCCGCCGCCGGGTCCACCTGACCGCCGGCGCCGACTTCTACGCCTCGCTGCGCACCTCCTCCGCGCTGGAGAAGGCCGAGGTCGCGGTCGTCCTGGTCGACGCCAGCGAGACCCTCGCCGAGCAGGACACCCGGATCATCTCGATGGCCGTCGAGGCCGGGCGCGCCGTCGTCATCGCCTACAACAAGTGGGACCAGATGGACGAGGAGCGCCGCTTCTACCTGGAGCGCGAGATCGAGCGCGACCTCGTCCAGGTGCAGTGGGCCCCCCGGGTCAACGTCTCGGCCAAGACCGGCCGGCACATGGAGAGGCTCGTCCCGGCGATCGAGACCGCGCTGGAGGGCTGGGAGACCCGCATCCCGACCGCGCGGCTGAACGCCTTCCTCGGCGAGCTGGTGGCCGCCCACCCGCACCCGATCCGCGGTGGCAAGCAGCCGCGCGTCCTGTTCGGCACCCAGGCGGGCATCCGTCCGCCGCGGTTCGTGCTGTTCGCCTCGGGCTTCCTGGAGGCCGGCTACCGGCGCTTCATCGAGCGCCGGCTGCGTGAGGAGTTCGGCTTCGTCGGGACGCCGATCTCGATCTCGGTGCGGGTCCGGGAGAAGCGCAAGCGGAAGTAGGACGTCGTGATCCACCGGCAGTAGTCGGTGGGTGCCGGCAGTAGGTGTGGGCGAGGGCCCCGTCACGGTGGTGGCGGGGCCCTCGTCGTGTGTGCGGGGTCGTGCGGGTGGTGCGGGTGGTGCGCAGGCGGGCGGTTCAGTGGTGGTCGCCGTTGCGGCCCGGGGGGAGGGAGAGCATCTGGCGGTGGCGGCCGCCGGTGGGCGCGGCGGTGGCGACGCCGGTGGCGGTGCCCATCGCCGGGGCGGGGGCCGGGGGCGGCGCGGGCATCGAGTGCGGGATCGGGCCGAGGTAGCCGGCGGCCACCCAGCCCTGGCCGTTGGTGAACTGGGGCGGCGGGGGCGGGGTGTGCTGAGGGGCGGTGGCCGCCGGGGCGGCTTGGCCGAAGCCGTCGCTGGTCGGGGCGGCGGGCTCGGAGTGGGGGTGCGGCTGAGGCTGAGGGGCGCTGTGGCCGGTGTGGCCCATCGCGCTGTGGTGGGTTTGGCCGGTGGTGCTGTGGTGGGTTTGGCCGGTGTGGCCAGTGTGGCTGGTGGCGCCGTGGCCGGAGTGGCCGGTGGCGTGCCCTGCGGAGTGGCCGTGCTGCTGGCTCGGCATGAACTGCGGCAGGCCGGGCGGCTGCCCCCCGTAGCTGTGGAAGGCCTGGTGCTGGGGCGGGTACGGGCGCGGTTCGCCGAGCACCGGGTAGCCGTCGCGGACCGCGAAGCCGGTGAACTTCAGGTCCTCCTCGCCCGAGCGGTCGCCCGGGAGCGCGCGGAACAGCCGCCGGTACTCGGAGTACAGCTCGTCGTAGATCGGCGTCGTCGAGTGCGGGTGCTCCGCGTCGTACGACGGGCGCATGCCGGGGATCGAGCGGGGGGCGGTGGTGGACCGGCCGGGGGACGCGGAGACGTCGTAGCTGTACACACAGGGGCCAACGAGTGAGGGGTCACGGGGATGCGGGGTGCCGGGGACCGGCCGGAAGGCGGCTTGTGCTGAGGGAGAGGCCGCCTTCCGGCGGGTGCTCCGGCGGGTGCTCCGGCGGGTGCGGAGCCCGGGCGTGGAGCCCGGGTGCCGACGGGTCGGGGCGCGGTTGGGGCTGGGTGCTGAGGGGGCGGGGTCGGGGGGCCGCCGCGGGGGGGGGCGCGGGGGGGGGGGGGGGGGCGCCGGGGGGGGGCCGGGGGGCCCGGGGGCCAGGGGGGGGGGGGGGCGGGCGCGGGGGGGGGGGGGGGGGTGGGGGGGGGGTGCCGACAGGGCGGGTGCCGGCGGGCCCGGGTGCCGAGGGGCTCAGGTGCCGGCGAGGGGGAGGGAGGCGGCGACCACCTGACCCAGTGCCACCGCCCGCTCCAGCGCCTGGCGGAGCAGGTCTTCGCGCGGCTGGCGGCCCACCATCCCGGCCGGGACGGCGTACATGGTGACCTCGGAGAGCTGGCTCGCGGCCATCCGCCAGGCGTCGGTGACCTGGAGCGGCTGGTGCGCCTGCCACCAGCCGGTGCTGCCGCCGGCGGCAGCGGGCTGCAGGATCGCGTGCAGCTTGCCCATCGCCACCAGGACCGACCAGCCGCCCAGTTGGTCCGGGGTCTCGTCGAGGTCGGTGATGGCCTGGAAGCCGGCGTCCTGGAGCAGGTCGAGGAACTCGTCCTCGCCCGAGGTGCTGCCGGGGCGCCCGACCGGGCCGGTCGGTTCGACGACCAGCGAGGCGTGCCCGACCTTGCCGTGCAGCACCAGCCCGCAGGTGATGCCGAGGATGGCGGCCTGGCCCGGCGCGCTGGGCTGGGCGGTGGGGGCGGTCGCCGGGGTCGGCGCGGGAATGGGCACCAGCGGGTGCGCGGGCGCGGCCGGGGCGCCGGTCTGGGCCTGGCTGATGCTGCGGACGGCGCCGACCAACTGCTCCTCGGCCACCGGCACCACCTGGGACGGGATGCAGCGGGCGTGGGCGAAGGCGAGTACGGCGGTCTCCTCGCCGACGAACAGGACGGTGCTGGTGGGCTCCGCGTGGGTGTCGCCGGAGGTGCGGCAGGAGGTGCATTCGTAGCTGTCGGGTGCGCGGTCGCCGCCGAGGAGGCGGTCCGCCTCGTCGTCGCCGATCTCGGACCGGACCTCGTCGCTGACGTCGAGCATGCGCGGCACAGGTTCTCCTCTGGTGGGTGCGGTTGGCGGTCGGGGGCGGATACGGGGAGGTCGCCATGACCAACGGGCCCTTGTGTCAGGCGTCACGGGTGGTCGACGAGGCTGACGGGAATTGCCTCTGATCCGACCGCGCCGCGTGTTCTCGTGGTCGCAATGTGTCGATGTCGGTGGCAGGCCTGCCGGAATGAAACCGTGAGGTGAGTCACGCCACCGTGATGTTTGATCTACGAATCGACGGCTAAAACGGGCATTTCGGGCAGGATTGTGCGGGTACTACCGCCGGTAACCCTTGGCTGAGCTGGGCAGACCGGTGGAGTTTTGGTTTCCCCGCCGACCGGCTCGTAGCTTCATTGGCGGCGCAACGAGCGCCACCCGGGTTCACCCCCGACGCACCGCCCCTCCGGCTCCCCGCCGGATGCGGCAGGTGCCCGCCGACGCGATCGCTCGAAAAGGTCGCCGGTGAGCGGCTGGGTGGCCGGGGCGGCAAGCGGCACGTCCGACACGTGCACGGTCGCCCGACGGACGCGGCAAGTGAACGCGGCCCTCTCCAGGGCCTGGTTCCGCATGCCCGCCCGGGGCTTTCGAGAGGAACCCCATGACCTTCCGTCACGAGACCGCCGCTGCCACCACCTCCACGGCCACCAAGCGCAACCGCGTCCGGATGGCTGTCGTGGCGGGCGCCGCTGTCGCGGCCCTGCCGGTGGCCGGCCTCGTCACGGCCACCTCGGCCTCCGCCGCCTCCGTCTCCACCTGGGACTCCGTCGCCCAGTGCGAGAGCGGCGGCAACTGGGCCATCAACACCGGCAACGGTTTCTACGGCGGACTGCAGTTCACCTCCAGCACCTGGGCCGCCTTCGGCGGCACCGCCTACGCCTCGCAGGCCAACCAGGCCACCAAGGCGCAGCAGATCGCCGTCGCCGAGAAGGTCCTCGCCTCGCAGGGCCCGGGCGCCTGGCCCGTGTGCTCCGTCAAGGCCGGCCTGACCAAGGGCGGCACCCCGGCCGCCGTCGACACCTCGGCCGGTTCGACCACCGGCTCGGCTGCCGGTTCGACCGCCGCCAAGCCGACTGCCCCGGCCGCCAAGCCGGCGCAGACCCAGGCTCCGAAGGCCGCCGCTGCGCCGAAGGCCGATGTCGCGCCGAAGGCCGCTGCCCCGAAGGCCGCCGCTGCGCCGAAGGCTGACGTCGCGCCGAAGGCCGCGCCGAAGAACGACGCCGCCAAGGGCGCCAAGGGCTGGACCGGCTCGAACGACACCAAGCCGGCCAAGGGCGACAGCTACACCGTCAAGTCCGGTGACACCCTGAGCTCGATCGCCGCCGCGCAGGGCCTGGACTGGCACGACCTGTACAAGAACAACGCCAAGGTCATCGGTGGCAACCCCGACCTGATCCTCCCGGGCCAGACCCTGAGCGTCTGAGCACCTGAGCACCTGGGCCTCTGAGCGTCTGGGCCTCTGAGCAACTGAGTGTCTGAGCGTTTGACACCGGCTCTCCGGGGTCTGCCGCCTGATGTCGGCTGTCCGACGTCCCCGGCCTGAGGTCGGTTCAGCGGGCCTCCCGGCCCCGGCGGTGTGCTGACACCACGGCCGCTTCTCCGCTGCGCGGGGGAGTGGCCGTTGGCGTTTCCGGTGCTTCCGGTGTTCCCGGCGTTTCTGGCGTTTCCGGCGCGTTCGGAGTGTCGTTGGGGAGGGCCGTGAGGCGACCGGCCTAGGGTCGGCTGCTGTGCCGCCTCCCTGTGACGAGCGTATGTGCCGGGTCGTGCTTCGACTGGGCGTCGCCGTGGTGCTGCTGGCGGGGGCGGCGGCGATCCCCTGGGAGCGGGCCGGTGCGGCGGCCCGGGTCGCGGACGTCGTGTGGGACGGCCTCGCCGAGTGCGAGAGCGGCGGCGACTGGCAGGCCGACACCGGCAACGGCTACTACGGCGGCCTGCAGATCTGGCCGCCCACCTGGGAGGTCGCCGGCGGCTTGCGCTTCGCCGACCGGCCGGACCACGCGAGCCGCCGGGAGCAGACGACCGTCGGCGAGGAGATCCTCCGACGGCAGGGCTGGGAGGCGTGGCCGGACTGCGCGCGGGAGCTGGGGCTGATCGGCGGATCGCCGGCCCCCAGTGGCGGTCCGACCTCCGGTGGCAGCCCGACCCCCGGTGGCAGCCCGACCTCCGGTAGCGGTCCGGGCTCCGGAGGTGGCCCGGGCTCCCGAGGTCGGCCGGGTTCCTGAGGTCGGCCGGGCTTCGGCCGTGGCGGTGCGGGAGGATGGTGGGGTGATCCAGGGCGAACTGTTCGGTGACCTGCCCGGTGCCGTCCCGGGCGGCCGGTCGGGGCCCGCTGCCGCGCGCGGGCGCGCCGAGCCCGCCCCCGGTGCCGTCCTCCTCCCCGGCTGGCTGGACGCCGATGCCCAACTGCGCCTGGTGGCCGCCTGTCGGGAGTGGGCCCGCCCACCGGCCGGCCTGCACGCCGTGCGGATGCCCACCGGCGGGATGATGTCCGTACGAATGGTCAGCCTCGGATGGCACTGGTATCCGTACGGTTATCGGAAGGACGCGGAGGACGGCACGCCCGTCAAGCCGTTCCCGCCCGAACTCGACCGCCTCGCCCGCCGGGCCGTCGCCGACGCCTACGGGACGGACGCCCGGCAGATCGCCGGCGCCGCGTCGTACGAACCCGACATCGCGATCGTCAACCACTACCCGCACGGCGCGAAGATGGGCCTCCACCAGGACCGCGACGAGCGGACCGACGCGCCGGTGGTCTCACTCTCGCTCGGCGACGCCTGTGTGTTCCGGCTCGGGAACACCGAGACCCGGACCCGCCCGTGGACCGACCTGGAACTGCGCAGCGGTGACCTGCTGGTGTTCGGCGGCCCGGCCCGGTTCGCGTACCACGGTGTGGTGCGCACGCTGCCCGGCACGGCGGATCCGGCGCTGGGTCTGGTCGGCCGGCTCAACATCACCGTGCGGCAGTCGGGGCTGGCGGCGGGGGAGGCGGGGGAGGCGGGGGAGGCCTGAGTCCGGGTGGGCGTTCGTCCGTCCGCCTGGTGACCGCTCTTCCGCTCTTCCCCTACTGCTCGCTTACTCGTTCGAGTGAATCGGCTCCTTCGGCCCGGTGAGCGGGAATGACCCCGGTCGCCGGAGAATTCCAGTGGGTTGGAGAATTCGATCAGGACGGGCGCCGGAGCCGGGCGGAAGACCTCCGCCGGGGCCGTGGGCCTGGAGAGGAAGCGCACGCATGGGTACCCCCGTCGACGACCTTGTCGACCTGCTCGACCTGGAGCAGATCGAACTGAACATCTTCCGCGGGCGCAGCCCTGAGGAGGCGCTGCAGCGGACGTTCGGCGGCCAGGTCGCCGGGCAGGCGCTGGTCGCGGCCGGGCGCACGGTGGACGGCGACCGCCCGGTCCACTCGCTGCACGCCTACTTCCTGCGCCCCGGGGTGCCCGGCGTGCCGATCGTCTACCAGGTCGACCGGATCCGCGACGGCCGCTCCTTCACCACGCGTCGGGTGCTCGCCATCCAGGGCGGCCGGTCGATCTTCGCCCTCACCGCCGACTTCCACCGCCCCGAAGAGGGCGGCATCGAGCACCAGCACCCCATACCGGACGTCCCCGCGCCCGAGGACCTGCCCAGCGCGCTGGAGGAGGTCGGTTCCCGGCTCGGCGAACTCCCCCCGTTCATCAGCCGCCGCCAGCCCTTCGACATCCGCTACGTCGACCGGCTGCGCTGGACGAAGGAGGAGCTGGCCGGGGTCGAGGCGCGCAGCGGAGTCTGGCTGCGGACGGACGGCCCGCTGCCGGACGACCCGCTGATCCACGTCTGTGCCCTCACCTACGCCAGCGACATGACGCTGCTCGACGCCGTCCGCGCCCCCGTCGAGCCGCTCTGGGGCACCCGGCACTTCGACATGGCCTCGCTCGACCACGCGATGTGGTTCCACCGCCCGTTCCGTACGGACGACTGGCTGCTGTACCAGCAGGAGTCCCCGATCGCCCACGGCGGGCGCGGCCTCGCGCGCGGGCAGATCTTCGACCGGAGCGGGCGGCTGGTGGTGTCGGTGGTGCAGGAGGGGCTGTTCCGGCCGTTGGACGCCGGCAGCTGACGGGGTGGGCGAGTGGGCGCGTCGGGTGCTGGGTGCCGGCGGCCGGGTGTCGGCCGAGCGGGCCGGCCTTCGTCCCGGCGGGCGTCGTGTCCGTGGTGTTGCCGTCGTGACGCCGTGTTGCCGTCCTGTGGCCGCCCTGTGGCGGTTCCGGCAGGCGGGAATGATCCGTCCGGGTGCGCGGCGTTGTGGTGGGTGACCGAGGTGGACGGCCCGAACAGCGGGCCGCCCGAGGACCGCAGTGGGAGGGTGTACCGATGACGGCTACGGCCGCGGAGGACTGGAAGCGCTGGAGCGATGGCCGGGCGGCGTCGGTGAGCTCGCCACACGGCCAGCTCGCACTCACCGGCACGCACTGGTTGGAGCCCGGACCCGTCGAGATCGTCGGCCTGCCCGGGCACTGGTGGGCCGACGCCGAGGGCGTCCGGGTCCGGGCGGCGGCCGCGGACGGCATCACCGTCGGCGGCGCCGACGGGCCGGTCGACGGCGAGGCGCTGCTCCGTCCCGACACCGATCCGGCCGCCGACACCGCCACCCTCGGCGACCTCCTGCTCGTCCCGATCGAGCGCGAGGGCGAGCTCGCCCTGCGGGTCTTCGATCCGGCCGCGCCGCGCCGGACGGCCTTCGCGGGCATCTCCGCCTACCCGTACTCGCCGGAGTGGGCCGTCCCCGCCGTATTCACCCCGTTCGAGGAGGACGGCGCCCAGTCCGTGCTCGTCCCCAATGCGGACGGCAAGGAGCGCCCGCTCGCCGTCACCGGGCAGATCGCCTTCACCGTCGCCGGCGAGCACCGCGAGCTGACCGTCAGCCGCTCCGGCGACCGCCTCACCGGCGTCATCGCGGACGCGACCAGCGGCATCGGCACCTACCGCTTCCGCTTCATCACCCTCCCCGCCCCGGACGCGGACGGCCGCACCGTCCTCGACCTCAACCGGGCCTACCTGCCGCCGTGCGCCTTCGCCGACCACTTCATCTGCCCGTTCCCGCCGCCGGGCAACCGGCTCGACTTCGCGGTGGAGGCAGGGGAGAAGCAGGTCCTGACCAGGTAGGACGGGCCGCTGTCCGGCCCCGGTGCGGGGAGCGGGGAGGCCGGGGCGGACCATGGAGGGTTGTGTCGACCAATCATCCTGCCAATCCCGCCCCGGCGTCCGATCCCGCCCCGACGCCTGCCCCTGCCTCGGCGCCTGCCCCTGTTCCGGCGTCCGATGCCGCCCCTGCCCCTGCCCCTGCTCCCGCGGAGGAGCCACCCTCCGACGTCTCCGCTCCGTCGGCCGGAACCGAGAACCTCCCCTGGTACCGGCGGGCCTTCGCCGACCTCAGCCCACTGCGCGACCACCCCGACTACCGCCGGGTCTGGTTCGGGCAGGCGGTCTCCTCCATAGGCCAGCAGATGACGGCCGTCGCCGTCTCCGTCCAGGTCTACGACGAGACCGGCTCCGCCTTCGCGACCGGCCTGGTCGGCCTCTTCTCCTTCTTCCCGATCGTCGCCTTCGGCCTGTACGGCGGCGCGATCGCCGACACCGTCGACCGGCGCAAGCTCGGCCTGATCGGTTCGGCCGGGCTCGCCGCCGTCTCCGCCGTCCTCGCCGTGCAGGCACTGGCCGGCCTCGGCCAGGTCGCCGTCCTCTACGCCGCCGTCGCCGCCCAGGCCGGATTCTTCGCCCTCAGCTCGCCCGCCCGCTCCGCGATGATCCCCCGGCTGGTCCCCAGCCACCAGCTCCCCGCGGCGAACGCGCTGAACACCGTCAGCATGAACCTCGGCCTCACCGTCGGACCCATGCTCGGCGGCGTCCTCATCGGCGCCTACGGCACCCAAGCCGCCTACCTGGTCGACACCGTCGCCTTCGCCGGCACCCTCTACGCGATGTGGCGCCTGCCCGCCATGCGCCCGCTCGGCGACCGCAAGGGCCGCGCCTCCGTCCTCGACGGCCTCCGCTTCCTGCGCGAGCAGCCCAACCTGCGCACCAGCTTCCTCGCCGACCTGGCCGCGATGATCTTCGGCATGCCGCGCGCCCTCTTCCCCGCCATCGCGGTCACCTTCTACGGCGGCGACGCCCGCACCGTCGGCCTCCTCGTCGCCGCCCCCGCCGTCGGCGCCCTCACCGGCGCCCTCTTCTCCGGCTGGGTCGGCCGCATCCACCGCCAGGGCGCCGCCGTCCTCGTCGCCGTCGCCGCCTGGGGCCTCGCCATCGCCGCCTTCGGCGCGCTCCACAACCTCTGGCTCGGCCTCCTCCTGCTCGCGGTCGCCGGCTGCGCCGACACCGTCAGCATGATCTTCCGCAACACGATGATGCAGGTCGCCGCCCCCGACGAGATGCGCGGACGCCTCCAGGGCATCTTCATCGTCGTCGTCGCCGGCGGCCCCCGCCTCGGCGACTTCGAGTCCGGCGCCGTCGCCGCCCTCACCAACCCCGCCACCTCCGTGATCACCGGCGGCCTCGCCTGCGTCGCCGCCGTCGTCCTCCTCGCCGCCCGCCGCCCCGCCTTCCTCACCTACGACGCCCGCCACCCCACCCCCTGACCCACCCCGACCCGCCCCCGACCCACCCACCCCCCAACCCGGCAGCGAGCACCCCTCCACGTGCTGTATTGTTTTCCACGTCGCCGGGACAACCGGAGACAAGGTCGAGAAGCCCACAGCAGAGCCCCCCAGGCCCCGCTACCGGGCACCGAGACCACGGGACGTGGCGCAGCTTGGTAGCGCACTTGACTGGGGGTCAAGGGGTCGCAGGTTCAAATCCTGTCGTCCCGACAGTGAAGTCGGTTGTGAGAGCGGGTACTTGGGAAACCGGGTGCCCGCTCTTTCTGTTGCCGTGTCAGTTGGTGGTCGCATGGTGGTCGCCGGGCCACATCGGCCATGGTGCCGGGGGTTCTTCTGTTCGTGCCTGCTGATATGCGGGCAGGTGCCGGTGGGGGCGTGGGTGCTGGCGCCATGGGCGCTGGGCGCGGCAGACGGTGCGTCCGAGTACGGCGCGGTCCGCGTTGTCGAGGGTCCAGGCTGCGGCGTCGACGGCCGCGCGGGCGGCGAGTCGGGTGAGTTCTGCGTAGATGTTCGCGCTGGTTGACGGGTGCGGTGGCGCAGGGTCTTGGAGATGACGGGCAGGGGGACTCCGGCGGCCAGGGTGAAGCTGGTCATGAGGTGGCGCAGGTCGTGGAGGGCGATGCGGGGGACTCCGGCTTTGTCGCACAGCAGGTGGAAGTGGTCGAGGACGTTCTTGGGATGGAGCGGCCGGCCGTGGCGGTGGAAGACGTAGTCGCCGCTGTCGGCGATGTTGCCGAAGGCGCGGGTGCCGGCGCGGTCGTCGAGGGCCGAGGCGACACGGTCGGAGAGGGCGACCCACATCCTGCTGCCCTTGGTCTTCGGGTGGTGAGCACAAGCTGGTTGTTGTCGACGGCGGAGAGCGTCGCGCGGACGAAGAAGACACGGTCGGGGAGGTGGACGTCGTCCCAGCGCAGGGCGAGTGCCTCGCCTTTGCGGATGCCTGAGCCGATCATGAGCTCGGCGAGGTCGGCGTAGAGGGGGTCGGTGACGTGGGTGAAGCGCAGGAAGCGGGCGGTCTGTTCCTCGGTCCACAGGCGTCTGGGGGCGGAGGCGGGGCGGCGGGGGAGCAGCGGGGGCTTGGCGGGGTTGCGGGCGAGCCGGCCGTCGTGGACGGCGCTGCTGAGGGCGCTGGAGAGGGTGGCCATGATCCGGTGGACGGTGACCCTGCCGCGGCCCCGGCGCAGCTGGTTGGTGACGAAGGCGGCCAGGTGCTGGCGGGTGAGGTCGATCAGGGGATGGTGCCGAGGGCGGGGATGAGGTCCTGTTCGGTGTAGGTGCGGTAGCGGGCTATGGCGGTGGGCTTGAGGCGCAGCTCCTTCTCGTCGAGCCAGTCCCTCAGGTAGTCGGCGGTGCGCTGCCTGGGGTCGGTGATGACGCACAGGGCCAGGCCCTCGTTGAAGCGCTGCAGCGCGATGCTGGCGCGGAGTTCGTCGGGGAAGCCGGCGCGGCGGACGGTGCGGCGGTGGCCGTCGATGGGCGGGGTGTCGACGGCGAACGCCCAGGTGCCGTGGCGGGGGTCGGCGGTGAGGCGGGGGCAGATGGTGCCGAGCTGTCGACGGTGGTCGTCGCGGCAGCCGCAGCGCCGGTAGACGCGTCCTCGGTCGTTTCCCGGGTTCGGTGAGCAGCGCATGGTGATCGCCTCGGAAGGTCGAGCGGCGCGCGGGATCTGCCTCCCATCCTGCTCCTCTACGGCGACCACCGTGCGACCGCTGAGCCCGGAGAATGTTATTGACCTGCGGGTCTCCCTTGGCCAGCGACAAGGGGAGATGAGCTGCAGGCCGGGCTCGGCCGCGTTCGGGGCTGTTGGTTCTTGTGCTGCTCGGCCTCTTCGTCGTCCCGGTCTTCGGCGTCGTCGCTGAGGTCTCCGTCGATTCGTTAGCTGGCGATTGCCGCGTGACCTGCCCGTGTCCCACGCGGCGACAGTGTGGAACACGCACGCAGAGTACTCCGCCTCAGCCCGGCCGCCTCGCCGACGTCAGGGGCGGGGGTGGGGGTGTCCAACCAGGTAGGACATGGGCGAAGTCGGCGCCTCCGCTCGGCCGTGGCGTCAGATCGCGGCGTATCGCCAGGGGGTCTCGGGGGCGGTAGTTCTCCCTGTCTACGGGTACCCGGACTGCTGCCTGGCGGCCTCCGAGGCGTGTCGCGGTGCGTTCGGGACGGTAGGTGCGTGCCGGTGGCCAACGGGGTCGGAGGGGTTCTGCGTGGGGGCTCGCGCTGGTTGCTCCGGTGGGATGGTCGGAGGCCCTGCCGGCGTGGGGAAGGCATGCGGGGGCCAGGACCCGTGGGCCAGGTCGTGGTGGAGGGCGTCGATTCTGGCCAGGCAGGTGTCGACGGTGGCGATGGCGGCGCTGCTGTGCTCGCGGATGCGGCGTTCGATGGCGGCGAGCCGGTCCTCGATCTGCTGCCAGCGGTCTTCAGCGGTGGTGAGGGGGTCAGGTGCGTCGTTGGTCGCTGTCATGGCGGAGGCGTTCGGTGCGGTGGGTGAGGTCGTCGAGGCGGGCGGTGAGGTCCGGGTGGGTGGCGGCGAGGTGGGGGCGCATGTCGGCGAGGGGCGTTATCAGGTCGGCGGGGTCGGGGGCGCCGAGGGCGGTGGTGAGCGCGGTCAGCGCGGGGCGGGCCCGGGGTGGCAGGCCGGGTGCGGCGCTGATCTGGGCGGCGAGGACGCGCAGGTCGGCTGCGTTGTCGCGGGCCCAGGCGGTGACGGCGCGGTCCGCGGCCCGGCGGTCGCGGACGGCTTTGACGCGCTCCGCTCCGGTCGCGGCCTCTTCGGGTCTGCTGCCGGCGGGGCGCAGGCGCAGGTAGCGGTTCTCGGCGGCCTGACGGCTGGCGACGCCCATGGGGTGGGCGAGGTCGGCCCAGGTGGCGCCGCCGTCACGGGCGCTCTCCACCAGGCCCGCCTCCCAGCCGGCGAGCTCGGTGCGCAGTTCGCGCAGCAGTACCAGGGCGGCCAGGGCCGGCTCGGGGCCCTCGTCCGGTGCACCGGTGCCGGGCCGGGTGGTCGGGCGGGTGTTCCGGGCGGTGCGGACAGCGTCGTCGATGGCGGCGAGCGCGGCGGCGGCGGCGGCGAGGAAGGACGCCGGTCCCGTGGGTGGGCCGCCGCCGGTGGCGGGTACGTCGGGCCGCTTTCCCATGGCTGTCACTCCTTCAGCGACTTTGCTGTTTGTCATTGGATGGATGACATGCTAGAACAGATTCAGGTGAAGCGCACTGGCTCCCATTCGATCAGTGGAGGTGTTTCGCGATGCTGATGCGCACTGACCCGTTCCGCGAGCTGGACCGGCTGACTCAGCAGTTCCTGGGCACGAACGGGACGTGGTCGCGGCCGGCCCCGATGCCGCTGGACGCCTGCCGTGTGGGCGACGAGTACGTGATCTGTTTCGATCTGCCGGGGGTGGCCCCGGACGCGATCGAGGTCGACGTCGAGCGGAACATGCTGACCGTCAAGGCTGAACGCCGCCCCCGTCACCAGGGTGACGACGTGAAGTGGGAGCTGTCCGAGCGCCCGCTCGGCGTGTTCTCCCGCCAGGTCATGCTGTCCGACACCCTCGACCCCGCCGGGATCAGCGCCGACTACGACGCCGGCGTGCTGACCCTGAAGATCCCGATCGCGGAGAAGGCCAAGCCCCGCAAGGTCGAGATCAGCCACAGCGGCAGCCGCAAGCAGATCCAGGCCTGACCCCTCCCCGGACCGCCGTCCCGCACCGCCAACCCCCGGGCCCTGCGGGACGGCCCCCGGCCGGCTCCACCGTCCGGCCCGGCCGCCCCGGCGCACCACGCCGTGTGGGCCGGGCCGGCGGCGGGAGACCACCATGCGCGACGACCAGGGGCACGAACCCTTCGCGCTGCGGGCGTGCGGCGAGATAGCCCTCGACACCGCCCCCGCGCTGCGCCGTGCTGTGACCGCCGCGCTCGGGGCACATCGGGAGGTGGTGCTCGATCTGTCGGAGGTGACGTTCATGGACTGCGCGGGCCTGGGCGCTCCGGTCCGGGCCCGCAACCAGGCCGACCGGTGCGGCAGCCACCTGGTCCTGCGAGGGGCCGGCCGCCGCGTGGGCCGGCTGGGCAAGCTCACCGGTGCGCACCGGCGCCTGGTCGTCGAGCCCTGACCGGGCGTCGACGGCGTTCACGCCGAGCCCCGGAACGGAGGGAGAGGAACCGTGGCTCTTCGATGGGAGGCGTTCCTGGAAGACGTCCGGGAACGCGGTGAGTACGACACATCCCGGGAGGCCGAGCGGGCGGCGCGCGTCGTACTGGCCCTGCTCGGCGCCCACCTGGTCGGCAACGTGCGCGCCGAACTGGCCGCCCGCCTGCCCGAGACCCTCGCCCTGATCCTGCTCAACCCGCTGCAGGCCGCCGAGCCGCTCAACCCCGAGCGGTTCACGCGCGCGACCGCGGCCTGGATCGAGGGTGCCACCGAGACCACCGCCCTGTGGGACATCGGCGCGGTCCTCAGCACCGTGGCCGACGCCGTCGGCGACGACCTCACCGAGCGCGTCCTGCTCCAGCTGCCGCCCGGCTACGACCTCCTGTTCGGCCGGCCCCGGCCCGGCCACCGCCCCTGAACACCGTCCGCGCCGCCGCACCCGTCCGGCCGGCCCCGTTTCCCTGGAAGGCCACCGCCATGACCCGGTACCGCCTCCTGCTCCAGCAGGTCCGCACCCTGGGCCGCTACACCTGCGACGAGGAGGCCGAACGCGTCCTCACCGTCGTCCTGGCCGCCCTCGGCAGCCAACTCACCGGGGAGGAACGCTGCGACCTCGCCGCAGCCCTGCCCGAGCGTGCCCGCACCGTCTTCGCCTCGCAGATCCCGCTGCCCCGGCCGGTCGCCGCCCCCGCCTTCGTCGAAGCCGTCGCCCGCGCCCTGAACACCAGCCTCACCGCCGCCCGCTGGGACGTCTCCTCCGTCCTGGCGGCCCTCACCGACCTCGCCGGCGACCCCCTCACCGACCGCATCCTCACCGACCTGCCCCGCGGCTACGCGCTGCTGTTCGGCCGCGCCGACCTCACGATCGCGGCTTGACCCGGGGCGGCACTACCGGCGCCGGCCGCCCGCCACCCAGCGTGGCAGGGCAGTCGGCGCCGGGCCGTCAATCCGGCCGGCGGCGGCCACCGGAGCGCAGGACGACGACGCAGGACCGCCACCGCCGGGTACCGGTTCGAGTCCGGCGCCACGCCGGTGCACCCGCGACATCCACCTCGGCCGGGTGTGACCGGCCCAGCCCTGCCGAGCACCGGCTGGAACCGGAACCATGCTGGAGTTCACCTCCTGGCCGGGCATCAGCTCCCTCGCCCCGGCCAAGCAGGGCGAGCGCGCTGCGCACCACGACGCCAGGCGCAGGACCGATCTGGGCATCTGGTCAGGCAGGTCCGCGAGCGCGGCCCGGCAAGAGTCACCTCTGCCCGTGGGCGCCAGCTGGGCGGGCGGTGTCGAGGGCGTCGCGCAGGGAGTACAGGTCGGCGAGGGTGGCCAGTTCGGCGAAGCGGGCCAGCAACCGGCGGATGGTTCGGTCGTCGCCGTCGTGCACGGCCTCGGTGATCGCCTCGACGAGGGCAGCCTGCCCGGGCCGGGCGGTCTCCGCTGCTCCGGGCACCAGGTCCTCCACTCCCGCCTCCTGCGCGGTACTGCTTGTTCGTCGGCGGTGGGGGGGCGGGGGGGCGGGGCGGGGCGGGGACCGCGCCCGCCGCCCGGGAACACAGACAACC
>NZ_JBHWIR010000092.1:29364-29989 GCF_042731835.1 Kitasatospora sp. NPDC059817
GGCTCGGGGGGTGCCGCCGCCGCGCACCGGCAGAGTACCTCACTCGCGGCGAACGCAAAATCTATGCGCGCCGGAGTAGACATTGCCCGTGGGCTGGTCTAGCGTTTCTCTCGTAGACAACAGTCGGCGATACCGGCAGACACGAACTGGCCCGGGTTGTTGGACAGAGTTCGCGGTTCGGTCCGGCAGCGGAGTTCCGAAGCCAGGCAGGTGCAGGACGGCGACGGGACTGGCTGCCGGACCGGGCGGCCCGCAGGTATCAGGGGCCGCCACCAGCGGTATCCATTAGTGCGCGGTTCAGTGTGCAGTACCGGCAGTCACGAGAAGGCAGGACCTCGGTAAAGGCGCCCAGGCTGCGGGCGCGCGTGCCGAGAAGTCCGGCAGTGGGGTTCCGAGCCGACGCAGGTGCACGACGGGCGACGGGGCTGGCTGCGGGAACAGGTGGGCCGCCACGGCCACCGACGGGAAGACGCAGTTCAGCAGGTGCAGTACCAGCAGTACGAAAGTGACAGTGCAGTCCAGAGGATGAGTGGAGGGACAGCGCGCCATCAGGATCGCCCGGCCCGTGAGTAAGTCGCCCGGGCGGATTCCGAAGACCCCAAGGCAAGGACGGTGGTTTCCGGTC
>NZ_JBHWIR010000093.1:0-22921 GCF_042731835.1 Kitasatospora sp. NPDC059817
CCGGCTTTACGGCCGCCCCCGCCCCCGCCCCCCCCCCGGCCCCTTTCGCCCCCCCCCGGTCCCCCCCCCCTGAGCCCCGTCCAGGGAGGGGCGAACGGCGCCTACTGCGGCCCCCGCACGTCCTCCCGCCCCCGCAGCGCCCGCTCCAGGTCCTTCAGCGCCTGCCCCAGCAGCCGCGTCCCCGCCCGCACCACGTCCCGCTGCACCCCCGCCGGCGCCTGCGCCAGCCGTTCCTCCAGCCGCGCCTGCGCCTCCCGCACGGCGCCGAACTCCACCGGCTGCCCGGTGAGCAGCGCCGCCCCCGCGAGCGCGGTGGCCAGCCGCAGCTCCTCCGCGTACTCCGCCGCCCCCGGCACCGGGTCGGCGTCGGCGGCCGGCAGGTGCGCCTCCAGCAGGACGGCGACCCGCCCCAGGTGCCCGACCGCCGCCCGGGCCCGGTCGACCTGGCGCCGGGACACCCCGGGCAGCCCGGAGGCGTGCCGGCCCGGTTCGGCGTCGGCGCGCTGCATGGCCTGGAGCAGTTCCGAGCGGGCCTCCCGGGAGTCCAGCAGCGCGGCCCGCACCGCCCGCCCGCGCGGCGCGGCCGGGTCCTCGTAGCAGGCGATCACCGCGGCCGCGTACCGCCCGGCGGCGGCGAGCCACTCGGCCAGCCGCTCCCCGAGCCGGGCGGTCTGCCAGGTCGGGAAGAGCGCGTACGTCACCAGCGCCACCGACCCGCCGAGCAGGGTGAGCCCGACCCGTTCGAAGGCCGTCGTGAGCGGGTTCCCGGCCTGGAGCCCGAGCAGGAACACCACGTACGTCGAGATCCCGACCGTCGTCAGCGCGTACCCGGTCCGGAACGCGAGGTACGACCCGCCGATGCACAGCACGGCCAGCGCGGCCAGCACCCACTCCCCGGGGTGGGTGAGCTGCACCACCAGCGTCGAGACGGCGACCCCGACGACCGTCCCGGCCAGCCGGGCGACACCCCGGCTGTAGGTCTGGGCGAAGTCCGGCCGCATCACCATCGCGGCGGTCATCGGCGCCCAGTAGCCGTGGTGGAAGCCGACCAGCCGGGCCAGCAGGTAGGCGACGGTGACCACCCCGGCGAGCCGGACGGCGTGCTGGAAGATCGCCGAGCGCGGCCGCAGCTGCCGGCGCACCGTCCGCAGCGCGACCGGCAGCATCCGGAGGATCGACGGCTTGTGCAGCGCCCCGCCCGCGCCGATCACGGGCGTGGTGATGGTGTCCGCGTCGCCCCGCTCCAGCGTGTCCGCGGCCTTGCGCAGCAGCCCGCCCAGCCGGCGGGCCGACCGCCGGGCCGCCCCCTGCAGCCGCGGCCCCTCGTCCGGCGGGACCAGGGTGAGCGTGGGCGCCGAGCGGGGCAGCCGGACGGGGTCGCCGGTGCGGACGGCCCGGGCCAGGGCGTCCATGACCTCGGCGGCGGCCGCCAGCACCTCACGGGCCCGGTCGCGTTCGGGCCCCTCCTCCGGGGCGCCCACCTTGGGGTCGGCGAGCGCGGCCAGGGTGGGCCGGATCCGCTCGGCGAGGCCGCGCAGGCCGCGCAGTTCGGCCGGCCGGTGGCGGTCCTGCCAGGGGGTCAGGGCGGCGGCGTGCCGGGCCGTCATGAACGGCGCCGGGTCGACGTGCGCGGTCGGGTCCTGCCTCAACCTGCGCGCGTAGTCCGCGAGTTCCGCGTAGGTGTCGGCGAGGGCGTCCCGCTGGGCACTCCAGCTCCCGATCGGCCACAGGGTGATGACGACGGCTTGGACGACCCCGCCGAGGGCGGCGACCAGCCCGTGTCCGAGCGCGGCGGTCGCGCTGACCGGGAGCTGGACGACGATCAGCATCACCGAGACGGTGTTGGTCGCGACCACCCCGGCGGTCGGCCCGATCGCCCAGGCGAGCCCGGCGCCGAAGGCCCACACCGCGAGCAGCACCGGGAACAACCCGGGCACCCCGGCCGCCAGGTAGCCGAGGAAGGTGCTGACCCCGAGCCCGGCCCCGGCCGCGACGGCGAGGCTGGCCCGGGGCCGGAAGCTGCGCTGGAAGGTGGCCGTGCCGGCGATGAAGGCGCCCATCGCGGCCGAGGTGGCGAGCGCGACCCCGCCGAGCGCGAGGGTGGGGAAGAGCACCAACGCCACCGCGACGGCCCCGCGCAGGGCCCGCTTGGGGTCGGTGAGCGCCCGGTCGAGGGTGAGTCCGGTCCGCGCGGTGTCGCGAAGGGCGGCGAACCAGGACATACGGGTCAGCCTAGGGCACGCCCTCGGCGACCGGCGCTCGTGACCGCCGGATCCGCCGCAGCCGCGCCGCCGCCCAGAGCAGCGCGCCGGTCGGCAGGAACACCGCGTCCGCCGCGATCATCGCGAGCGAGAACACCGGCAGCCCGAGCAGCAGCGCGATCCCCAGGTGCTCGGCCAGCAGCACGGCCAGCAGCACGTTCTTGACCCGCCGGTTGAGCAGCGTGAACGGGAACGCGACCTGCACGACCACCGTGCCGTACGAGATCAGGAAGACCGGCAGCAGCGCCGAGCCGACCAGCCCGGACAGCCACGGCCAGGGCGTGAAGTAGTCCAGGTGCAGCGGGTAGTACAGCGCGGTGCCGTCCTGCCAGCGCGAGCCCTGCACCTTGTACCAGCCGGCCGTCGCGTAGATCAGCACCACCTCGACGGCGATCACCAGCATCGCGCAGTTGTGCACCATGTTCGCCAGCGCGTCGAGCACCGCGCGCGGTTCGCCGTCCGGCCGCAGCCGCCCGAGCGTCCACCAGAGCCCGGCCACCGCCCAGAGCCCCCAGAACAACGGCGCCCAGCCGACGTACGGGAAGGTCCGGACCGTCCAGGTGAGGCTCTCGCCGGAGAAGCCGCCGACCTGGCAGGCCGCCAGGACGGCGCCGAGCAGCACCCAGAGCACCACCCCGGCCCGCCCCGGCCGGGCCCGCCTGGCGTCCAGCGACCACACCTCGGCACAGCGGGTGAAGACCAGGTAGACCGCCATCAGGTGGACGACGTTGTCGCCGCCGTCGCCGAGGAAGACGTTGCGGTTCTGCAGCGACAGCACGGTGACCAGGAACAGCACCGCACTCGCCCTGGTCCGCCAGCCCAGCACCACCGCGACGGCGGCCAGCACCGCCAGGTGGTAGACCAGCTCGGACCAGGGCCGCCCACCGAACCACGGCAGCACGGTGAACGCCCCGTTGTCGGTCAGCAGCCGCTCGGCCAGGTCCATCGACCAGGGCGACCGGTCCCCGTACAGCACCCGCCGGTTGGGCCACTCGCGCAGCAGGTAGGCGAGCCAGACCAGCCCGAAGCCGATCCGCACCACGGCGGCCTGGTGGCGGCCCAGCGCCCGCCCGGTGAAGGCGGCCATCGCCCGGGCGGCCAGGTCGGCCGGGCCGGGCCCGCGCGGCGCCGGGGCGGGCCGGGGCCCGGGGGCCGAGCCGGCGGCGGGCGGTTGCCCGGCCTGGCGCGGGATGCCCTCCGACCACCGCTGCTCGGCCGGCGCCTCAGGCGAGAACTCGGGCGAGAGTTCGGGCGAGAGTTCGGGCGACACCTCCGGCGACACCTCGCTCACCCGAGCTCCCGGTAGTCCTCGTCGTCCACCGGCCACCAGGGCAGCTCCCGCACCTTCGGCGCCGGTGGCGCGGCCTCGCCGCTCCAGGACGGCGGCGGGACGGTCACCGCGGTGGCCCGGAACTCGATCTCCAGGATCCGCTCGCCGTCCACCTCCCGGCCGATCCGTTGCAGCGCGATCCGCTTGAGGTACTGCTCGGCGAGCCTGCCGCGGGTGTTGGTCAGCGCCTCGTCCTGCGGGTTGTGCGAGCCGTCGTAGAAGTCCCAGGCCCGGCGCAGCACGTTCTGGTCGACGTGGCTGGGGGCGGGGTTGTGCCGGATCGCGGCGAGGTCCTGCGCGGTCAGCCCGGTCCAGTCGCGGGTGCGGGTGGCGCCGTCGGCGGCGGCCGTGCGCACCCGGGCGTCCAGGCTGACGTTCTGCTGCAGCGGATTCGGCGCGAACAGCCGCCAGTTCTGCTCGAACTCCGGGTACACCAGGCCGTCGACCTCGTCCCGGTACTGCCGGGACAGCGAGTTGGCCGGCGCGACGTGCAGGAACACCGCCGCGAGGAAGAGCCCGGTGCCGACCACCAGCACCGCCGCGGTCAGGCCGAGCACGAGCTGCGCGGGCGTCGACCAGACCCGTCCGGCGGCCGGGCGGTCCGTCGTCTCCGTCATGGCCTCCCCGGCCCGGTCGGCGCGCCGCCCGGGTCCCGTCCCGGCGCGGTCGCGCGCCCATCCTGCCCTACCGGGCGAACACGACGGTGCCGGACGGGGCCACCGGACCACGGGGCTACGAGGCCACAGGCCTACAGACCTACAGGACGAAGGCGTCCTGGTCGGTGCTGCTCACCATCGGACGGCCCGCGCCCTCCCAGGCGTACATGCCGCCGTCCACGTTCACCGCGTCCCGGCCCTGCTGCACCAGGTACTGGACGACCTGCGCGGAGCGGCCGCCGACCCGGCAGAGCACGTACAGCTTCCCGTCCGGCAGTTCGCCGATCCGGGCGATGACCTCGCCGAGCGGGATGTGCAGCGCGCCGTCCACGTGGCCGGCGTCCCACTCGTCCTGCTCGCGCACGTCCAGCAGGGCTGCGTCGGCGGGCACGGCGGCGGCGGTGGTGGAGGGGATCTGCGCGAACATCGTGTGGCTCTCCTGGGGCTGGGTCGGGTCGGTGCCATTGTCGCCCACCGGCTGCCGGTGGCCGTCGCCCGCCGCGGCCGGGGCGGCCGGGGCGCCTAGCAGCCGCTCCAGTTCGGCCTGCTGGGCGGCGGCCTTGGCGAGCAGTTCCTCGGCGAGCTGCTCCAGCAGCCGGTCCGGGTCCTGCGGGGCCAGCGCGAGCAGCTGGCCCATCGGGGTCTGTTCCAGCCGGACCTGCTCGGTGGCGGTCTCGGTGATCTTGCCGGTCAGCCACTCCAGCCGGCGGCGCAGCCACTCCAGCCGGTCGGGGGAGTCGGCGCCGGGCGCGGCCTCGGGCGCGGTGGACCACTCGGCGGACAGGCCCTCCAGCGCGGCGGCGTCGCCGACCGCGTAGGCCTCGTTCACCCGGGCCAGGAACGCGGCCCGGCGCTGCTGCTCGGCCGGGTCGGTGCTGAGGTCGGGGTGGGCCCGGCGGACCAGCTCGCGGTAGATCCGCTGGGCGTCCCGCCCGGGGCGCACCCGGGCCGGCGCGGCGGGCGGCGGCGGGGCCGCCTCCTGCTCCCGGACGGAGTCGAACAGCGCGTCGAGGTCGGGCAGTTCGTCGACCTGCCGGCGGGCCTCGGCGGCCCGGCGGAGGTCCTCGGGGTGCCCGGTCCTGGCCGCGACCGCCTCGGCGACCAGCGCCTCCAGCTCGTCCAGCCGGGCGTAGAGCGGACCCAGCAGCTGATGGTGGATCAGCGCGAAGTTGTCGATCTCGACCCGCAGCGTCTGCACGTCGACGTCCATGCTGAGCCAGGCGAGTTCGGCGGCGGCGACCCGCTCCTCCAACTCCTGCTGCTGCGGGTCCGTCCAGCGGACGGGGCTCTGCGCGGTCACTTCTCGCCTCTGTCTCGTCCGGCCGGCTGCGTCCTGCGGAGCCGCCTCGCGGGGTGGCCCGGCCTGCCACCCTACCCTCGCGCGCGAAAGCCCCGTCCGGGTGAACGGGGAGTGCGAACCGGCGCGCGCCGCACGGCACGCAACCGATCCTGAGGAATCTCCCCGTTTCGCTATCACGCCCGGGCCGGTCCGTGCTTCGCTAGGGCGTGTCTGATGATTCGCGTCGGATCAGCACGCGGCGTCGGGCACCCGGCGGACTCGTTCAGACACGCCCTCAAGCCCGGCACGATCCACAGGACACGCCCCGGGTTTCCGCACAGCGTGCCTTCCTCCGGAGAGACGGCCGCCTCCAGGCGTGGCGGCCAGGCGGGAGCAGACCGAATCCATGGTGGCCGAGTCCAACTCCACACCGCGTCCGGCGGACGCCGAGGCCGTACCGGGTGACCACCCGACCGGCGTGGCCGCCCTGGTCCGGCTCGCCCTCGTCCTGATCGACCGGGCCGGACGGATCGCCCAGTGGAGCCGGGCCGCCGAGGAACTGTTCGGGCACCGCGCCGAGGTCGCCCACGACCGGCCGGCCAGCGGACTGCTGCCCGCCGTGGAGCCGCTCGCCGCCCCCGGCCAGGCCGCCGGGTCCGCCGTGCGCCGCCGCTGCGACGCCCTGGACACCCTGGCCGCGCTGACCGCCGACGGGCGCCCCTGGGCCGGCCAGCTGGCCGTCATCGACCGCGAGGAGCACCTGCGCGACGTGCTCTGGTGGGCCTGGCCGCTGCCCGACCCGTTCGGCGGCCTGCTCGCCCTCGCCGCCGACGCCCGACCGCTGCGCACCGCCGGCCCCCGGCTCGCACTCGGCGAGCGGCTGCTGCCGTTCGCCGCCACCCCGCCCGCCCGGGGCGGCTTCCACCGGCTGGGCGCGGCCCTGACCCCGCCCGGCCGGCTGCGCGCCGGTCTGCTGTCGGCCGACCGGCTGGCCGGGCTGCTGCCGGCCGGTTCGGCCGCGCGCCGGGCGCTGCTGCTCGACGTGCTGGACCAGGCCGGTCTGCCCGCCCTGCGGCTGGACCCGGCCACCGTGCTGCCGGTCCTGCCCGCCGACCCGCAGACCGCCGCCGCGCACGCCGCCGCCGGACTCGGCCGCCGCTACCCGACCGCCCAGCAGCGCGCCGCCCGGGTCGGCCCGCCGCCGCAGCCCGAGCAGTCCGCGCCCCCGGCCCGGACGGTCCGGGGGCGGACGCCCGGCCCGCTGCCGGCCCAGCGCGAGACCGCCGAGCGGTCCGCGGCCGCCCAGCCGTCCGGCGCCGTCGGCGCCCCGGCGGGCGTCCCACCGACCACCCCGGCCCCGACCACCCCGACGACGACCACCCCGCCCCCGACCGCCCCGTCCCCGACCGGAGGAGGAGCCGCCATCGAGCCGGCCGCCGCCGAACCGCCCGCCAACGGCCGTCCGCCCCGCCGTAGCGACCAGCCCCCCACCGGCGCCGAGGGCGCCCCGTCCGGGCGGCTGAGCCCGTTCCTGACCAACGGGCAGGCCGGCGAGCAGCTGGCACTGCTGAACGAGGTCGGCGGCAAGGTCGGCACCACCCTGGACCTCGGCTTCACCGCGCACGAGCTCTGCCAGGTGCTGGTCCCCCGGGTCGCCGACTTCGCCTGCGTGGACCTGGTGGACGGGCTGATCTCCGACTCCGAACTGCCGGCCGCCCGCCCGGACGACGACACCATGCTCCGCCGGGTCGCCCTGGTCTACAACGAGACCGGCGGCGCCTGGGACCACGTGCTGTCCGAGGGCTCGCTGGTCAGCATGCCTCGCCGCACCCCGCCGGGGATGGCCCTGCAGCTGAACCAGCCGGTCCTGGTCCCGGTGATCAGCGCGGACGTCGCGGTCGACTACGCGATCGCGCTCGGCGGGGCCCGGCTGGCCCAGGTGGTCTCCGGCCGCTCGATGCTGGTGGTGCCGCTGTCCGCCCGGGGCACCGTGCTGGGCATCCTCAAGCTGCTCCGGCTGCCGGACCGCGCCCCCTTCGACGAGAGCGACGCCGCCACCCTCAAGGAGCTGGCCGTCCGCGCCGCGCTCTCCCTGGACAACGCCCGGCTGCACCGCGCCGAGGCCAGGGTGGCCACCACCCTCCAGCGCTCGATGATCCCGACCCGCCCGCCGCAGATCCCCGGCGTCCAGATCGCCCACCGCTACCTGCCGGGCGACCCGAAGGCCGAGGTCGGCGGCGACTGGTTCGACGCTATCCAGCTGCCCGGCAGCCGGGTCGCCCTGGTGGTCGGCGACGTGATGGGCCACGGCCTGCACTCGGCGGCCGCGATGGGCCGCTTCCGGACGGCCATGCAGACCCTCGCCGCGCTCGACCTGCCGCCCGGCCAGCTGCTGCGACACCTGGACAACCTGGCCCACAAGCTCGGCGACGACCACCTCGCCACCTGCCTGTACGCGGTCTACGACCCGATCAACCGGACCTGCGAGCTGGCCAGCGCCGGCCACGTCCCGCCGGTGCTGGTGCACCCGGACGGCTCCGGCGAGCTGCTGGAGATCCCGGCCGGCGCTCCGATCGGGGTCGGCGGGGTGCCGTTCGTCGCCAAGACCATCGACGTCTCGGACGGCTCGATGCTGGTGCTGTGCACCGACGGCCTGGTCGAGGTCCGGGGCGGCGACATAGGAGCGGGCCTGGCCGCGCTGTGCGGCAATCTGATCGACCCGCGGCAGAGCCCCGAGCAGGCCTGCGACGTGGTGCTCAAGCGGCTGCACTCGGACGATCGGAAGGACGACGTCGCCCTGCTGGTGGCCCGCTTCGACGGGGTCGCCCCGTCCGAGGTGGCCACCTGGGACCTCAGGGTGGACCACCGCGAGGTGCGCCGGGCCCGCTCGCTGGTCCGCGAGCAGCTGGCCGGCTGGCACCTGGAGGCGCTCAGTGACATCACCGAGCTGCTGGTCAGCGAGCTGGTCACGAACGCCGTCCGGGTGGCCCGGGACCGCGTCCGGCTCCAGCTGATCCGGGTGGACAAGCTGCTGGTCGAGGTCAGCGACGACAACCACAACCTGCCGTCGCTGGAGCCGGCCGAGCAGTTGGGCGAGACCGGCCGCGGCCTCACCCTGGTGACCAAGCTCGCCGAGCGCTGGGGCACCGCCCGCAAGGCGGTCGGCAAGGTGGTCTGGTTCGAACTCCCCCTGCCGCACGCCTGACGGCCGGCTGCCCGACGGCCGTCAGACGGCGGGTGGGTCAGGGGACGAGCGCGCCCGCCGGGCGCCGCCGGGCCTCCACCGCGACCTCCCGCGACGCGGTGGCGGCCACCGAGGTGGCGGCCCCGACCCCGGCCAGCACCCGCGGCCAGAAGTCCCCGAACACCTCGACCGAGACGGCGAGCAGCAGCGCGGTGATCACCGCGACCACGTGCTCCAGACCGGCCAGGTTCGGCAGCACGACCGCCTCGCCGACCATCATGACCACCACCAGGCCGGCGGTGAACCAGGCCCGGCAGCGGAACGCGATGCAGATCGCCAGCGCCACCACCGCGGCCGACGGCCCGGTGTCCCGCACGTAGGCGACCCACTTCGGGAAGCCGAACAGGTGATCCGGGCCGAGCGCCACGCCGATCCGGGCGAACAGCGTGCCCGCCAGGGTGCAGGTGTAGGCCACCACCAGGGTCATCCGCCGGCCGAGCACGATCTCGGCGACGCCGAAGACCACGAACACCTGGGCCAGTGCGCCCCAGACCGGCAGGTCCAGCGCCGGCACGTACAGCGAGAGCGGGGTCCGCAGCAGCGAGACGTCCAGCGGCAGCGCCGCCTTCACCACCCCGATGCGGTTGACGAAGTGCTCACCGCCCGGCAGGTGCTGGGTGATGCTGAACAGGAGGATCAGAAACGTCGCCGCCGTGGCCATCGGAACGGCGGCGAACTTCTTGCGCACCACCGCGTCCCGCACCGTCGCGTACAACGTCCCCCACTCGGCGGCAGCGGCCGATCTGGCCAGCGCCAGCGACCCCTCCCGCACGCCCCCCGCGTGGGTCCTGTCCATCACAACCGTTACTCCCGAATCCCCGAACTTTCTGAGCTACTCCCACATTAGAAGCCTCTTAACAAATCCACATCGGCATAGATGCGGATCAGGGTCATCCTCTGGGGGGAGGGATATCCCTGACCTCACCCCCTATCCGACCGCCCGGTCCCCTCCGCCCCCCGGCGGAGGGCTACCCCTTCCCGTCCCGCGCCGCGACCGGCAGCCGGGGCGCCACCACGGCGGCCCCGGAGTGCCGGCGGCGGAACAGGGCGGGCAGGCTCGGCGCGACGATGAAGCCCTCGGCCCGCGCGCTGGCGATGCCGATCCGCGGGATCTCGCTGCTCTTCTCGAACAGCAGGTAGCGGGGCTCCCAGATCGGCCGGTACTTGGCGTTCGCGCGGTACAGCGACTCGATCTGCCACCAGCGCGAGAAGAAGCCCAGGACGGAACGCCACAACCGCAGCACCGGGCCGGCGCCGAGCCGCGAACCGCGCTCGAAGACCGAACGGAACATCGCGAAGTTCAGCGACACCCGCTTCAGCCCGACCTCCTCGGCACGCTGCAGCAGCTCGATGACCATGAACTCCATCAGGCCGTTCTCGGTGTCCCGGGCCCGGCGCATCAGGTCCAGCGAGAGCCCGTCCGGGCCCCACGGGACGAAGCTCAGCAGCGCCTTGAGCTCGCCGTCGCCGTCGTGGCACTCCAGCATCACGCAGCGGCCGTCGCCCGGGTCGCCGAGCCGTCCGAGCGCCATCGAGAAGCCGCGCTCGGTCGCCCCGTCACGCCACTGGTCGGCCTTGGCCACCAGTTCGGCCATCTCGCACTCGGGGATGTCCTCGTGCCGGCGGATCCGCGTCGTGTACCCGGCCCGCTTGACCCGGTTGTACGCCTGGCGGACCACCCGCATCGCCCGGCCGTCCAGCGAGAACTCGTCCAGCTCGACGATCGCCTCGTCGCCCAGCTCCAGCGCGTCCAGCCCGTGCCGGGCGTAGATCACCCCGGCCTCCTCGGAGGCGCCCATCACGGCCGGCGCCCAGGCGTGCTCGCGGGCCTCGGCCAGCCAGGTGTCGATCGCGCCCGGCCAGGCCTCCGGGTCGCCGATCGGGTCGCCCGAGGCCAGCGAGACCCCGCCGATCACCCGGTAGGTCACCGCCGCCTTGCCGCTGGGGGAGAAGATCACCGCCTTGTCCCGGCGCAGCGCGAAGTAGCCGAGCGAGTCCCGCTCGCCCTGCTTGTCCAGCAGCGAGCGCAGCTTCGCCTCGTCCTCGGGGTTCAGCAGCTCCTTGCCGCGCGGGCTGCGGAAGGCCACGTAGAGCACCAGCAGGAAGAGCACCGCGCCCATCGCGTTGATCGCCGCGTTGACCCAGGTCGGCGAGGAGATCACCGAGCGCAGGTGCTCCGAGGGGTTGATCGTGATCATCCGGCCGACGGAGTAGCGGAAGAGGTCCCAGAAGCCCGCGCCGCCGAGCCCGTTGGTCGCCCAGACCAGCAGCGCGCCGACGACCCCGCCGAACAGCAGCCCGCCGACGAAGGTGGCCGCCGCCGTCTTCGGGTTGGAGCGGTCGCCCTTGGACGTGAAGTCCTTCCGCCCGATGACCAGCGCCAGGACGAACAGGCAGGTCAGCACGGTGGAGATGTAGTTGAGCGGGTGGGCCTTGAACCGCTCGCCGGGCATCACCATGGCCAGCAGGTACAGCACCGCGAACATGCTGGCCAGGGCCGCGTTGAAGATCCAGGCGGCCCGCTTGCGCCGCCGCATCGCGATGGCCAGGAAGACCGCCAGCACCGCGCTGGCCAGACCCGAGGTCATCAGGTACGGGGTGAAGTACTCACCCTCGTTGTGCTCGTTGACCTGGTTCCCCCACGGCACCAGCAGCACCGTCGCCACGTTCAGCAGCGCCAGCAGCCGGAGGTACCACACGGAGACGGCGGCGGCCCGCGGGCGCCAGCGGTCGAGCACGCCGACGGGCCGGGGCCCGGTGGACGTGGCGGAAGGCTCCGACTTCACAGTGGACGACACAGCTCAATTCCAAACGATCAGATGGTGGGGCGCATCCGCACACGGCCCGGCGACGGGTGCCCGCAGGGGCCCGACGGACTGACCGGCGGCCCTCACCTCGACCGGGCGCCCACTGAATGGAGCAGGCCGACAAAGGGCAGCCAACTCCATGGTTCCCCACCCGGCCTGAGAATTGCGTGAACCGGGTAGCGGATTCCCACCCCCGCCATGTGGCGGGGGTAAGGACCGCCATCCGTTCGGCGCCCCACCCCGGCTACCCCTACCCTCGAAACGACCCGCGCGGACCGCCCGACCCCGGCCGCCAGAACCGAGGAGGCACCATCACCGACACCCGCGTGCTGATCGTGGACGACGAGATCCTGGTCCGCTCCGGCCTGGGCCTCATCGTCGGCTCCGCCCCCGACCTGGAGGTCGTCGGCGACTGCTCCGGCGGCCAGGCCGAGGAGCACGTCCAGCGCCTGCGCCCGCACGTGGTGCTCCTCGACATCCGGATGCCGGACCTCGACGGCATCTCGGTGCTGCGCCGGCTGCGCGCCCTGCCGGACCCGCCCGCCGTGGCGATGCTCACCACCTTCGACAGCGACGAGTACATCGGCACCGCACTGCGGGCCGGCGCCTCCGGCTTCCTGCTCAAGGACACCGCCCCCGAGCAGCTGGTCCACGCCGTCCGGGTGCTCGCGGCCGGCGGCAACATCCTGTCCCCGACCGTCACCCGCACCGTGATCGGCGGCTACGTGGACGGCGGCGGCCCGGACGCCGAGGCCACCTCGCTCGCCCGCACCCTCACCGGCCGGGAGCTCGACGTGCTGGCCCTGCTCGGCGAGGGACTGTCCAACGCCGAGATCGCCGACCGGCTCTTCCTCGGCACCGGCACCGTCAAGGACCACATCAGCGCGATCCTCGGCAAGCTCGGCGCGGCCAACCGGGTCCAGGCGGCGGTGCTCGCCCACCGGGCCGGGCTGGTCCGGCCGAAACCCGGCGACGGGGCATGACGGCCACCGAACAGCTGCCGTCCAGACGGCTCCCGGCCTGGTGCACCGCCCCCTGGCTGATGCTGCTGCTGCCCGCCCTCTACTCCCTCCTGGACGCCGCCCTGGTGGCCCGGAACTCCCCGTGGTGGCAGATCGCGCTCTCCACGCTGGCCGCCGTCGCCCTGCTCTGGCGCCGCCGCTTCCCGGTGGCGGCGCTGCTGCTCACCATGCCCGGCAGCTACGTCGACGACATCTGGCTGGCCCCGATCACCGCCGTCTACACGGTGGCCGCCGAACGCCCCCGCCCGCGGATCGTCATCCCCTGCGCGACCCTGTTCACGCTGGTCGAGTTCTTCCACTGGCCGCTGTCCGAGCAGACCCTCGAACTCAGCCGGGACACCGCGCTCTACGCCATCCAGTCGGTGATGCTGGCCGCCGGCCCGGCCGCCACCGGGATGCTCGCCCGCACCCGGCGGGAGCTGGCCGCCCGGCTCGACGAGCTGACCCGCGGCCAGGAGCGGGAGAGCCGGCTGCTCGCCGAACGGGTGCTGATCAGCGAGCGCGGCCGGCTCGCCCGGGAGATGCACGACGTGGTCTCGCACCAGGTCAGCCTGATCAGCATCCAGGCCGGCGCGCTCCAGGTGAGCACCGCCGACCCGGCCGCCGCGACCACCGCCCGCACCATCCGCGAACTGGCCGTCCGCACCCTCGACGAGCTGCGCCAGATGGTCGGGGTGCTGCGCAGCACCGCCGGCCCGCGCCCGGACGCCCCGCTCGCCCCGCAGCCCCGGCTGGCCGACCTGCCCCGGCTGATCGCGGAGAGCGGGCTGGCCGCCGACACCGAACTGAACCCCGGTGACCGCCCGTGGCCGGAGGCGGTCGAGCGGGCCGCCTACCGCACCGTCCAGGAGGCGCTCACCAACATCACCAAGTACGCCCCGGAGGCGGCGGTGCACGTGAAGGTCCGGGCGAAGGGGCGTCGGCTGCGGGTCGAGGTGCGCAACGACGCGCCCCCGGTCCACCCGGACGAGATCCTGCCGGGCGGCGGCCACGGCCTGGTCGGCCTGCGCGAGCGCGCACAGCTGCTGGGCGGCTCGCTCAGCGCCGGCCCCACCCAGGACGGCGGCTTCGAGGTCCGCGCCGAGCTGCCCGCCACCCGTTCCTGACCGGGACAACGAGAAAGCCCCGCAGATCCGTAGATCTGCGGGGCTTCGCTGTGCGCGAGGGGGGAGTTGAACCCCCACGCCCTTTCGGGCACTGGAACCTGAATCCAGCGCGTCTGCCTATTCCGCCACCCGCGCATGGGTGTCGTCTTCGTTGCCGACCGATCTTCCGAACCGCTCGGTACCATGTGGTCTTCGCGTTTCCTTGGACCGGCCTCCCTGGTGGGCGGCCCTTCCGACGTGGAAAACAGTAGCACGACCCGGGGGGACGCTCCGAATCCGTTCTTCGGCGGGACGAAGCGCATCCGAACGGATGCACGACGAACGGGCGAGCGAGTGACGGGAGCCCACCCGGGCGGGCACACCTGGCGTGCCGTACCCGGTATGCGTCACCCTGTGTGTCCGAGCCCACCCCCGGGCACCACGCTGTCCGGGAACCGTACGGAAGGGCCCGGCGTGGATACGATCAGTACGGAAGTACCGCAAGTAGGCACGACCGACTCCCGGCGGGATCCGGTCGGCAGGCAGGCGAACGAACCCTGGAAGGGGGTGTCCCATGGGAGTGCTGAAGAAGTTCGAACAGCGACTTGAGGGTCTCGTCAACGGCACCTTCGCCAAGGTGTTCAAGTCCGAGGTCCAGCCCGTGGAGATCGCCGGTGCGCTGCAGCGCGAGTGCGACAACAACGCGAGCATCTGGAACCGCGACCGCACCGTCGTGCCGAACGACTTCATCGTCGAGCTGAGCCCGCACGACCACGAGCGGCTCAGCCCCTACTCCGGGCAGCTGGGCGCCGAGCTGGCCGGCATGGTCCGCGAGTACGCGGAGGCCCAGCGGTACAGCTTCATGGGCCCGCTCCAGGTGAACCTGGAGAAGGCCGACGATCTGGACACCGGCCTGTACCGGGTGCGCAGCCGCACCCTGGCGGCCGAGGAGCCCCAGCAGTACGCCCCGCAGCAGCAGCAACAGCAGCAGCCCGGATACGACCGCCAGCCGGCCGCCCCGGCCCCCGGCGCACCGTGGCAGCAGACCGGCGCCGGCCAGTACGGCGCGCCCCCGCCGCCGGCCGCGCCCCCGGCGATGCCCCAGGGCCCGCCCGCGACGTCCGGCGGCAACGTCCGCGCCTTCCCCGGCGCCGGCCACGGCGCCTCGCTCCGCCGCTGGATCGAGGTGAACGGCGCCCGCCACCAGATCACCGGCGCGGCCTGCGTGCTCGGCCGCTCGACCGAGGCGGACGTGCGGATCGACGACCCCGGGGTCTCCCGCAAGCACGCCGAGATCCGCCCCGGCACCCCTTCGATGGTCCTCGACCTGGGATCCACCAACGGCATCGTGGTGGACGGACAGCACACCCAGCGCGCTACGCTCCGCGACGGCTCCCGCATCGTCGTGGGCTCCACCACCATCGTCTACCGACAGGTCGAAGGGTAGTGTCCGAGTTGTTCGCGCGCCTCGCTCACCGACAGGCGGGCCGGCCATGTCAGAACTGACCCTCACGGTCATGCGGCTGGGCTTCCTGGCCGTGCTGTGGCTGTTCGTCATCGTCGCGATCCAGGTGATCCGCAGCGACCTGTTCGGGACCAAGGTGAACCCCCGCTCCTCCCGTCGCGGCGCCAACGCCGCTCCGGGCGGCGCCGCCGCCGCTCCGGCCGCCGGGCGCACCGCGCAGGCCCCGGCCGCAGGCCCCGCGGCGGGCCAGACCCAGGGCGGCGGCCGCCGCCGCGGCGCCCCGACCCAGCTCGTGGTGGTGCAGGGCTCACTGGCCGGGACCACCGTCGCGCTCCAGGGCCAGACCATCACCCTGGGCCGCGCGCACGACTCCACCATCGTGCTGGACGACGACTACGCGTCCTCCCGGCATGCCAGGATCTATCCGGATCAGACTGGGCAGTGGACGGTCGAGGATCTAGGCTCCACCAACGGCACCTATCTGGACCGGCAGCGCCTGACCGCGCCCACTCCGCTCCAGCCGGGCATGCCGATCCGTATCGGCAGGACCGTCATCGAACTGCGGAAGTAGTAGCGCATGAGGGACAGCATCCCGTCCATGACCCAGAGGGGGGCACAGGTCGCATGACCCTGGTGCTGCGCTTCGCCGCCGGCTCCCACAAGGGACTGATCCGGGAGGGGAACGAGGACTCCGGCTACGCCGGGCCGCGGCTGCTGGCCGTGGCCGACGGCATGGGCGGCGCCGCGGCCGGCGAGGTCGCGTCCTCCGAGGTGCTCGGCTCGATCGTCCGACTGGACGAGGACGTGCCGGGCGCCGACCTGCTGACCCTGCTGGGCGACGCCGTCCAGGGCGCCAACGACCGGCTCCGGCAGATGGTCGAGGAGGACCCGCAGCTGGAGGGCATGGGCTGCACGCTGACCGCGATGCTCTGGACCGGCCAGCGGATGGGCATGGTGCACGTCGGCGACTCCCGCGCCTACCTGCTGCGCGACGGCTCGCTGGTGCAGATCACCCAGGACCACACCTGGGTGCAGCGCCTGGTCGACGAGGGCCGGATCACGCCGGAGGAGGCCGAGACCCACCCGCAGCGCTCGCTGCTGATGCGGGCGCTCGACGGCCGCGGCCAGGTCGAGCCCGACCTGTCGATCCGCGAGGTCCGCGCCGGCGACCGCTACCTGATCTGCTCCGACGGCCTCTCCGGCCCGGTCAGCCACCAGACCCTCCAGGACACCCTCGGCAGCTACTACTCGCCCGAGCAGACCGTGCAGGAGCTGATCCAGCTCGCGCTGCGCGGCGGCGGTCCGGACAACATCACCTGCATCGTGGCGGACGTCATCGACGTCGGTGCCACGGACACCACGAGCGGCCAGTACAACGACGTCCCGGTGGTGGTCGGCGCGGTCGCCGACACCCCGCCGTCCTCGGCCGCCGCGGACCGCTCGATCGCCGACACCCCGGCCGGCCGCGCCGCCGGCCTCGGCCGCACCCCGCAGGGCGCCTTCGGCCCGGCCGAGGGCTACGACGCCGGCTACGGCGCCGCCCAGGGCGGCTTCGGCCCCGCAGAGGGCTACGAGGGCGAGTACGGCTACGGCTCCGGCGAGCCCTCGGTGTACGGCGCCGAGGAGTTCGACGAGGAGCCGCCCGCGAAGCGCAAGCGCAAGGGCCTCACCGTCTCGGTGGCTGTCCTGGTCACCCTCGGCCTGCTCGGCGGCGCCGGGTTCTTCGGCTACCAGTGGACCCAGGACCAGTACTACGTCGCCAAGCAGGGCGACCACGTCGCGGTCTACCAGGGCATCAACCAGAACCTGGCCGGCCTGAGCCTGTCCTCGGTGCACATCGCGTACAAGGACGTCGAGCTCAAGTACCTGCCGCAGGACCAGGCCGAGCACCTGAACAAGACCATCTCGGCCGACAGCCTGGGCGCCGCCACCGCGACCGTCCAGGAGCTCGACGGCTGGGTCAAGCTCTGCAAGAAGGTCGCCGACGCCCGGACCAACCCGGGCGCCCAGGGCACCCAGGCGGCGCAGGCCACCCACGCCGCGTTCCTGGCCGTCACGCCCACCCCGGGCGAGAAGACCCGCCCCCCGGTGGCCCCCACCACTCCGACCCCGGCCACCCCGACC
Source organism: Kitasatospora sp. NPDC059817 (assembly GCF_042731835.1). Classification (NCBI taxonomy): domain Bacteria; kingdom Bacillati; phylum Actinomycetota; class Actinomycetes; order Kitasatosporales; family Streptomycetaceae; genus Kitasatospora; species Kitasatospora sp. NPDC059817. Next base: position 17,274 of record NZ_JBHWIR010000093.1, read on the forward strand.
CCGACGGCCCCGAGCCCGACCGCACCGGCGCCGAACGCCGCCGCGCCGAACACCGGCCCGTCGGGCGACCTCTCCGGGCTGACCGAGGAGGAGCGCAGCCGGGCCGACTCCTGCCCGAAGCAGTGACCTCCGTGATCCGACATAGGCCCGCCCCGAGCGGGGCAGCCGGCCGTCAGGGAGCGGTCACCACGTGAGCACCTACGACCTGAGCGACGACACCGGCCGGGCCGGCAGGCGCCGGACGGCCACCGACCGCGCCGCCTCCCGGCGCCGGGCCAACACCACCATCTCCCTCCAGGGCGCGCCGAACCGGCGCAACACCGAGCTGGCCCTGCTGGCCTTCGCCGTCGTGCTGCCGATCCTCGCGTACGCCAACGTGGGCCTCGCGATGGACTCCGCGCTGCCGAGCGGCATGGTCGGCTACGGACTCGGCATGGGCGCGCTGGCGCTGGTCGCGCACCTGCTGGTGCGCCGCTTCGCGCCGTACGCGGACCCGCTGATGCTGCCGATCGCCACCCTGCTGAACGGTCTCGGCGTGGTGATGATCTGGCGGCTCGACAAGGCCGGCAAGCTGCTGAGCGCCAACTTCCCGGCGGCCCGCAACCAGCTGATGTGGTCGGCCCTCGGGATCGGGCTGTTCATCGGCGTGATGGTGTTCCTGAAGGACCACCGGGTGCTCCAGCGCTACACCTACATCTCGATGGTGGCGGCGCTGGTCCTGCTCGCCGCGCCGGCCTTCTTCCCGGCCCGGGCGGAGGACTTCGGCGCCAAGATCTGGATCCGGATGGGCGGCTTCTCCATCCAGCCCGGCGAGTTCGCCAAGATCATCCTGACGGTGTTCTTCGCCGGCTACCTGATGGTCAAACGCGACGCCCTCGCCCTGGCCAGCCGCCGCTTCATGGGCCTGTACCTGCCGCGCGGGCGCGACCTCGGCCCGATCGTCGTGATCTGGCTGCTCAGCCTGCTGATCCTGGTCTTCGAGAACGACCTCGGCACGTCCTTCCTGTTCTTCGGCCTGTTCGTGGTGATGCTCTACGTCGCCACCGAGCGGACCAGCTGGATCCTGTTCGGCCTGCTGATGTCGATCGGCGGCGCGGTCGCGGTCGCCATGACCACCAGCCACGTCAAGGTCCGCATCGACGCCTGGCTCGACCCGATGGCCGCCTTCGGAGCACACCCGCCGAAGGGCGCCACCGAGCAGATCGGCCAGTCGCTGATGGCGCTCGGCTCCGGCGGGGTGACGGGCTCGGGCCTCGGCCAGGGCCGCTCCTGGCTGATCAACTTCGCCGCGAAGAGCGACTTCATCCTGGGCTCGTTCGGCGAGGAGCTCGGGCTGACCGGCCTGATGGCGATCTTCCTGCTGTACGCCCTGCTGGTGCAGCGCGGACTGCGCACCGCCCTCGCCGCCCGCGACCCGTTCGGCAAGCTGTTCGCCGTCGGGCTCTCGTCGGCGATGGCGCTGCAGGTCTTCGTCGTGGCCGGCGGCGTCACCGGGCTGATCCCGCTCACCGGTATGACCATGCCGTTCCTCGCCCAGGGCGGGTCGTCCGTGGTCGCCAACTGGGCGCTGGTCGCGATCCTGCTGAAGATCAGCGACAGCGCCCGCCGACCCGGGGTCGAAGCGACCCCGGCCACCGAGGGCCAGGGAGGACCCGTCCGATGAACAAGCCGATCCGCCGGGTCTCGATCTTCTGCCTCGTCCTGATCCTGGCCCTGATGGTGCGCACCAACTGGGTGCAGGGCGTCCAGGCCGACGCCTGGGCCACCAACAAGAACAACAAGCGCCAGCAGTACGACCGGTACGCGCACCCGCGCGGCAACATCATCGTCGGCGGCCAGCCGGTCACGAAGTCCGACTTCGTCAACGGCCTGCGCTACAAGTACAAGCGCTCCTGGGTCGACGGCCCGATGTACGCCCCGGTCACCGGCTACTCCTCCCAGGTCTTCGGCTCCAGCCAGCTGGAGAACCTGGAGGACGGCATCCTCTCCGGCACCGACGACCGGCTGTTCTTCCGCAACACCCTGGACATGCTGACCGGCGAGCAGCAGCGCGGCGGCGACGTCGTCACCACGATCAACGCCAAGGCCCAGAAGGCCGCCTGGGACGGCCTCGGGGACAAGAAGGGCGCCGCCGTCGCGATCGACCCGAAGACCGGCGCGATCCTGGCGCTGGTCTCCACCCCGTCCTACGACCCGGGCACCATCGCCGGCAGCGAGAGCGGCGACTCCAAGGCCTGGACGGACCTCAACGCCGACCCCAACAAGCCGATGCTCAACCGGGCGCTGAAGGAGACCTATCCGCCCGGCTCCACGTTCAAGCTGGTCACCGCGACCGCCGCGTTCGAGAACGGCCTGTACCAGAACATCGACGACCAGACCGCGACGCCGGACCCGTACACCCTGCCGGGCACCCAGACGGTGCTCAACAACGAGTCGCCGCTCGAGAAGTGCGGGAACGCCACGGTCAAGTCGGGGATGGACCAGTCCTGCAACACGGTCTACGCCAAGATGGGCGCGGACCTCGGCAAGGACAAGATGCGGGCGCAGGCCGAGAAGTTCGGCTTCAACAGCACCATCGACACCCCGGTCCGTTCCGAGAAGAGCATCTTCCCGAGCAGCGCGAGCCTGGACGGCACCGCGCAGGACTCGATCGGCCAGCACGACACCCGCGCCACCCCGCTGCAGATGGCCATGGTGTCCGCCGCGATCGCCAACAACGGCAGCCTGATGCAGCCGTACCTGGTCGACCAGGAGCGCTCGGCCTCGCTGACCACCATCTCCAAGCACACCGAGAAGCAGTTCTCCCAGCCGATGAGCCCGGCCACCGCGCAGAAGATGCAGGACCTGATGGTCTCGGTGGTGGAGAACGGCACCGGCAAGAGCGCCAAGATCCCCGGCCTCCAGGTCGGCGGCAAGACCGGTACCGCGCAGCACGGCGAGGACAACGCCGGGCTGCCGTTCGCCTGGTTCACCTCGTGGGCCAAGACCACCGACGGCCAGTCCGTGGCGGTCGCGGTCGTGGTCGAGGACGGCTCCAACAACCGCGACGGCATCAGCGGCGGCCGGCTGGCCGCCCCGATCGCCAAGGCGGTGATGCAGGCCGTCCTCGGCAAGTGAGGAGGAGGCCCGACCGTGAGTGGAAAGTCACGATCGACACCCCCGTCCGGATACCGGTCTGATATCGGCCGACGGCCGACTCCGGTCCGATGCGGTGCGACCGGTAGCGTATCCGCCAGCAGCGGGTGTGCCCGTTGCCGCCCGCGAGACGGCGCACGGCCCGGCCGGAGAACCGGTCGAGACCCGCTCGGCGTCACCCTGAGCGTGCGGGGACACCTACGTCACAACCTCGCCGGCAGGTGAGGGAGAGGGTCGGAACTATGGAAGAGCCTCGTCGCCTAGGCGGCAGGTACGAGCTCGGCGGCGTCCTCGGACGCGGCGGCATGGCCGAGGTGTACCTCGCCCATGACACCCGGCTCGGCCGTTCCGTCGCAGTGAAGACGCTCCGGGCCGACATGGCCCGGGATCCGTCGTTCCAGGCCCGCTTCCGCCGCGAGGCGCAGTCCGCGGCGTCCCTGAACCACCCCGCGATCGTCGCCGTGTACGACACCGGCGAGGACTACATCGACAACATCTCCATCCCGTACATCGTGATGGAGTACGTCGAGGGGTCCACCCTGCGCGAGCTGCTGCACTCCGGCCGACGGCTGCTGCCCGAGCGCGCGCTGGAGATGACCATCGGCATCCTGCAGGCGCTGGAGTACTCGCACCGCGCCGGCATCGTGCACCGTGACATCAAGCCGGCCAACGTGATGCTGACCCGGCAGGGCAACGTCAAGGTCATGGACTTCGGCATCGCCCGTGCGATGGGCGACGCCGGGATGACCATGACCCAGACCTCGGCCGTCATCGGCACCGCCCAGTACCTCTCCCCCGAGCAGGCCAAGGGCGAGCAGGTCGACGCCCGCTCCGACCTCTACTCCACCGGCTGCCTGCTGTACGAACTGCTGACCGTGCGCCCGCCGTTCGTCGGCGACTCCCCGGTCGCGGTGGCCTACCAGCACGTCCGGGAGGAGGCGCAGCCGCCGTCCGTCTTCGACCCCGAGGTCCGCCCCGAGATCGACGCGATCGTGCTGAAGGCGCTCGCCAAGGAGCGCGACTACCGCTACCAGAGCGCCGACGAGATGCGCGACGACATCGAGCGCTTCCTCGACGGCCTGCCGGTGGCCGCCGCCCAGCAGGCCGCGGCGTACGGCATGGGCGCCGGGTACGGCTACGACCAGAACGGCTACCCGCAGCAGCACGACCCGTACGGCCAGACCAACGTGCTGCCGCAGCAGCCCGGCGGCGGCCCGACCACCGTCCTGCCGCAGGCCGGCGGCCAGCCCGGCTACGGCCCGCAGGGCGGCTACCAGGACGACGGCTACGGCCAGGCCTACGCCGACGGCCCGGCGGGCGGCGGCCACGACGACGGCTACGGCCGGGACGGCGGCCGGCGCGGCGAGCAGCCGCCGAAGAAGAGCAACACCTCCTGGATCGTGCTGGCGGTCGCCGCCGTGCTGGTCCTGGTCGGCACCTTCTTCGTGGCCCAGGCCATGTTCAACGGCAACGGCGGCGGCACCACGGAGACCCCGAAGGTCGCCGTGCCGAACCTGGTCGGCAAGAGCCTGGCGGACGCCAAGACGGCCGCGGCCGCGGCCGGTCCCAAGCTCGTGGTGGCCGAGGGCGACAAGCTCGCCTGCCCGGACGCCAACATCAAGAAGGACCAGGTCTGCACCCAGAACCCGGCCGTCGGCGGCCAGGTCGCGGAGAACAGCACCATCACCGTGCAGCTGTCCTCCGGCCCGGCCAAGGCCCCCCTGCCGAACGTGGTCGGCAAGACCAAGGACCAGGCGACCAAGGCGCTCGGCGACGCTGGCTTCACCAACGTCACCACCGAGTACAAGGACGACGACACCGCTCCGCAGGAGAACGTCACCGCCCAGGACCCGGCGGCGGGCACCGCCGGCGACCCGACCGCCCCGGTCAAGCTGACCGTCTCGCAGGGCAAGTCGAAGGTGACCGTGCCGAACGTGGCCGGCGCGCAGAAGGAGGTGGCGCAGGCCCAGCTGGAGGGCCTGGGCTTCCAGGTCGACACCTCGAAGACGGTGCAGACCACCGACCAGAGCAAGGCGAACACCGTCGCCGCGCAGTCGGTCCAGGCCAACACCAAGGTCCCGGCCAACACGAAGATCACGCTGACGATCTTCAAGATGCAGGACAAGCCCCAGGTCCCGCCGCTGCAGAACGTCAAGCTGTCGGACGCCATCTCGCAGCTGGGCAAGGTCGGGCTGCTCTACACGGTGGTGTCCGGTCCGTCGGACCCGAACGCCATCGTCGTGAGCACCAACCCGCCCGCCGGCACCCAGCTGGACCCGAACACCCAGGTGATGCTCATCACGAAGCCGGCCGATCCGCCCAAAGGGGGTGACCCCCTCTCCCCCTCACCCTCCAACACCAAAGGGGGGAGCAACAACTAAGCCCTGGTTCCCCTGGATCTGAGGCTTGGTGGGAGTTGTCCGGCCGAGACCCCCCGGGGCCCCGCGCTCGGTGTGGCGGGGGCCCGCGGGGGGTGGCGGGGGGGGGGGGTGTAAGTGCGGGGCCGCACGGGG
>NZ_JBHWIR010000093.1:22931-29454 GCF_042731835.1 Kitasatospora sp. NPDC059817
GTGTGTGGGGGGGGGTGTTGGGGGCCCGCCCCCCCGCCGGGGGCCCGCGCCCGGGGGGCGCCGCGCCCCCGCGGCCCGTTCTCGGTGCAGGGCGTTCTCAGTGCCGGGCCGCAAGGGCCGGGCCGCAACAGCGGCCGACGGGTTCAGGGCTGGCGCAGTTCCGGCGGCGGGGTGCGCTTGGCGTCCACGTCGTCCACCCGCACCAGGCTCCCCCAGACCGCCATCCGGTAGCGCGAGGTGTACACCGGCGTGCAGGTGGTCAGCGTGATGTACCGGCCGGGTCCGGTGTAGCCGGAGCCGACCGGGACGGGCGCGACGATGCCGGTGTCGTACTTGGACGTCTCCGGCAGGGTGCTGTCGACCCGGTAGACGTACCACTTGTCCTTGGTCTCGACGACGACCGCGGCGCCCTTGTGCACCGCGTCCAGGTCGTGGAACTTGGCTCCGTGGCCGTCCCGGTGGGCGGCCAGCGCGAAGTTTCCGGCCTGGTCCCAGGGCATCGCGGCGCGGTAGGGCTGCTCGTACACCCCCGCCACGCCCTCGGCCAGGGTGTCGCTGTCGGTGCCCATCCGGATCAGCACCTGGTAGTCCCGGCCCATCGCCGGGACGTGCAGGAAGCCGACCGCGTCCCCGGCCGCGAACGGCGCGGCGGGGGCGGGCGTCCCGCCGGGGGGCGCCGAGGGGGTGCCGGTCGGGCTCGCGGCCCAGGTGTCGCGCAGCCGGTCGGAGGCCGCGGCCGCCGAGCGGTCCGCCTCGACGTTGGTCCACCACAGCGAGTAGGCCACGAACAGGCCGAGCACCAGTCCCAGGGTGATCAGCAGCTCGCCGAAGACGCCGAGTGCGGCCAGCGCCCGGCTGCGGCCGCGCCGGGCGGGCGCGGGGCCGGTCTCGGGTGGCGGGAAGGCCTCCTCCCGCGGCTCGGCCGACTGCGCGGTCTCGTCCGTCATCTCCGGTGCTCCCCCTTCGTGCCGGGTGCCCGGGCGGTCACCCGCCCGTGATCGCGGCCGGCTTGCCTTGGCTGCGCGGCCGTTCCTCGGTCATCTTGCCAAAGACGATGAGGCGGAACTTGGAGGTGAACTCCGGGGTGCAGGTGGTCAGCGTGATGTACCGGCCGGCGCCCGCGTAACCGGCGCCGTTGGGGACGGGCTTGATCACGCTCACGTTGTTGGGGGAGGTCTCCGGGATGCTGCTGGTGACCTCGTAGGTGTAGTACGAGGTGGCGGTCTCCACCACGATCTTGTCGCCCTTGCCGAGCTGGTTGATGTACCGGAACGGCTCGCCGTGGGTGTTGCGGTGCGCGGCCAGCGCGAAGTTGCCCGCCTTGTCGGCCGGCATCCCGGTGCCGGTGTAGTGGCCGACCAGGCCCTTGTCGAGCACCGCCGGCTTGGAGGTGCCCTCGGCGATCGGGAACTTCAGCCCCAGCTTGGGCAGGTAGATGATGGCGAAGCCCTTGCCGGGCTCGAACGACTCCGGCTTGGCCGGGTCCGGAGCCGGCTGCCCGGGCTTCGGCGGCGCCAGGGCCGCGTCGAACTGCTGCTCCAGCCGGTTGCGGGCGCCGTCGGCGGCCGCGTCGGCCTGCACGTTGGTCCACCAGAGCTGGTACGAGACGAAGAGCAGCATCACCACGCCGAGCGTGATGCACAGCTCCCCGATGAGCCGCGCGGCCACCACGACCGCGGACTCCTTGGGCCGCGCCTTCGCCCCGGCGCCCCGGCCGCTCGCCCGACGCCGACCGACGCCCGCGCGCACGGAGGTCCGGCCCTGGGCGGCCCTGCGGCGCTCGGCCCGGCCGCCGGTGGGCGGGGCCGGTTCCGCGGCCGGCCCGCCGATGTCGAGGGGCAGGCGCAGCTGGAGCGTCTGGTCGGGCAGCCACGGGTACTCGGGTCCGGACGCGGCGGGCTGCTCGGCCTGCTCGTACACGCCCCAGGCGTCCTCGGCGGCGCCCTGTCCGGGCTGCGCCGGGTACGGCTGCGGGTACGCCGCCGCGTCGCCGTGGTGCTGCCCGTCGCCGTACGGGCCGCCGCCGTACGGACCGCCGCCGTACGGGCCGTCGCCGTGCTGCGCGCCGCCGTACGGCTGTCCGTCTCCCGGGCCCGCCGCCGGCTGGTATCGCCCCTCCGGACGCAGCGCGGTCACGCCGCTCAGCCCCGGCCGATCACCGGGGCGAGCCCGGCCGACCGGTCCACGGCCTGCGGGTAGCCGCACTCCGCCAGCCAGTTGGCGAGCATCCGGTGGCCGCCCTCGGTGAGCACCGACTCGGGGTGGAACTGCACGCCCTCGACGGGCAGTTCGCGGTGCCGCAGACCCATGATCACGCCGCTGTCGGTGCGCGCGGTGACCACCAGCTCGTCCGGCACGGTGGCCGGCTCGACCGCCAGCGAGTGGTACCGGGTGGCGGTCAGCGGCGAGGGCAGTCCCTCGAACACCCCGCCGTCCTCGTGCTCGACCGGCGAGGTCTTGCCGTGCAGCAGTTCCGGTGCCCGGTCGACCACCGCGCCGTACGCGACCGCGATCGACTGCAGGCCCAGGCAGACGCCGAACACCGGCAGCCCGATCCCCGCGCAGTGGTGCACCATCCCGATGCAGACCCCGGCCTCCTCCGGCGCCCCGGGCCCGGGGGAGAGCAGCACCCCGTCGAAGCCCTGGTCGTCCTCGCCGCCGGACCGGCGGACGGCGTGTTCGACGGTCACCTCGTCGTTGCGCACCACCTCGCAGGTGGCACCGAGCTGGTACAGGTACTGGACCAGGTTGAAGACGAAGCTGTCGTAGTTGTCCACGACCAGGATGCGGGGCGCGGTCGGCTGGGTGGTCATTCTCGCGTGGTCTCCGTGGGATGCGGGGCGGGGTCGGCAGGGTGGAGGAGCAGGGCCGCCGGTTCAGCCGGCCGCGGCACCTTCGCCGCCGTCCACTGTGACGTCACCGAAGGGGAGCAACGGTTCCGCCCACGGGAAGACGTAGGTGAAGAGGAGATAGACGATCCCCGCGATGAGGAGCAGCGAGACGACGGCGCGGACCAGGGTGTTTCCCGGGAGGTGACGCCAGATCCAGCCGTACATGGTGCTCCCTCGACGTAGCGGACTGGGGTCAAGAGTAGACCCGGGATCAACGACCGCGAGGCCGGTCCGCTACTGCTGCCCGCCCGCCGACCGCAGCTCGGTGGTCCCGGAGTATCCGGGGAGGGTCAGGTCACCGCTCTCCTGGACCTTCCAGCCGAGCCCGTACGCCTGGACGTACTGGAGGTAGTTGCGGATCGTCGGGTCGCCGTCCACGGCGGCCTTCAGCGCATCGGTGCGGCCGACCGCCCGGACCACGTACGGCGGCGAGTAGACCCGGCCCTGCAACAGCAGGGTGTTGCCGACGCAGCGGACGGCGCTGGTGGAGATCAGCCGCTGGTCCATCACCTGCACCCCTTCGGCTCCGCCCCGCCACAGCGCGTTGACCACGGCCTGGATGTCCTGCTGGTGGATGACCAGGTCGTTGACGCCCGGCTCGGGGACGCCCGGGATGCGGGCGGTGGCGTTCGGCGGGGCGTCGTTGAGGGTGACGGTCAGGCCGCCGCCCTGCAGCGGCTCCAGGGCCGCGCCGAGTCGCAGGTCGTCCAGCCGGGCGGCGTCGGCGGGGTTGCCGCCCTGCTGCCCGGTGAGCTCCTGCGCGCGGGCCTGGAGGTCTGCCAGCTGGGCCTGGGCCTGCTGGTTCTGCGAGCTGCGCTGGCGTATCACGTCGCCGAGGCTCAGCAGCGAGTTGTCGGTCCGCAGGTCGGTGCCGCGGGCGGTCTGCGCGCTGATGTAGAACAGCAGTCCGGCGAGCGCGAAGACCACACAGGTCAGGGCACGCCCGACAATTCGGGTGCCGGAGCGGCGGGTAGTGGTCGGCCGAGGGGGAATCGACAAATTAGGCACCGTACCCTTATCTCCTTAAGACCCACCGAGCCACTACGCTAACGGACGCCGGTGGCGCGTGCGGGAACGGTCCCATGCGTTCCGCACCGCCCGTCGCCGGCAGACCGACCCCCGCTGCACCTCTGCGCGGTCTCACAGCGCATCGACAGGAGAGCTCCTCGTGCCGAAGTCTCGACTCCGCAAGAAGTCCGACTACACCCCGCCGACCACGGCCACGGTGAAGATCAGTTCGGGCCGTAGTTGGGTCGCACCGTTGATGCTGGCGCTGTTCCTGATCGGCCTGGTCTGGATCGTCACCTATTACGTGACCAGCGGCAGCTACCCGGTCGAGGGCTGGCGGAACTGGAACATCCTGGTCGGCTTCGGGTTCATCGCCGCGGGGTTCGGCGTCTCCACCCAGTGGAAGTAGCTTCCCGCTCCTCCTGAGGCTCCGATCGAGCCACCTCCGCCGCTTCGGGCCACTGGTGCCGGGCGGCGGTCAGGCATGCCCGGACACGGGCGGGAAACCGGTCGGTTATCCCCATCATCGGATGGTCACGCTTATCCACATGGTTATCCACACTGGGGAAAAGTCTCCCCAGCCTGTGGATAACTTTTCGACCGCGGGCTTTCCACGGCTGTGCACAACTTCCCGAGCATGGGAAAACCGCACAGCAGGACACGCGTAGAACAGCAGTCCACACCCCGGGCGGCACACAGCCTGTGCACAACCCCGCACCCGCTGTGGACAAACACCCACGGCGTCACGCGCCGTAGCGGGCCATCCCGATCATCAGCATCGCCGCCACCACGGCCAGCGACCCCGCCAACGCCAGCCCCTGGACCAGGCCGCGACGCTCGCGCGGGGCGTACATCAGGCCGGCCGCCGTCAGCGCGCCCACCACCAGGCCGCCGATGTGCGCCCGCCAGTCGATGTCCGTCCGCGAGAAGGTGACGACCAGGTTGAAGACCAGGAACGCCATCACCGGGCCGAGCGGGCCCCGGTTCCGCAGCTGCATCACCACCGTGGCGCCGATCAGCCCGAAGATCGCGCCCGAGGCCCCCACCGACCGCAGCGAGTTGCCGTCGATCAGGAAGGCCAGGGCGCTGCCCCCCAGGCCGGAGAGCAGGTAGAGGGCCAGGAACCGCAGCCGGCCGAGCGCCGCCTCCAGCGTGGGGCCAAGCCAGTACAGGACCAGCATGTTCATCCCGATGTGCCACCACTGCAGGTGCAGGAACACCGAGGTCAGCAGCCGGTACCACTGGGCGGGGCCGTCGGCGACGCCGTCCGGACCACCCAGGACGGCCCGCCCGACGCTGTACAGCTCCCAGACCTGGCCCAGCCGCGGCGTGAGCACGTAGGCGGCCAGCACGAAGACCACCACGTTGATGCCGATCAGCACCCTGGTGACCAGCCCGCCGTCCTGGGCGATCGCCCCGCCGAACCGGGTGGTCGCCCGCCGCGTCCCGGCGTGCCCGCCGCCGACGCACTCCGGGCACTGGAAGCCCACCGAGGCGGCCACCATGCACTGCGGGCAGATCGCCCGCTCACAGCGGGTGCAGGAGACGCCGGTGGCCGTCTGCGGGTGCCGGTAGCAGCCGGTCAGCATCAGGTTCTTCCCCTCCCGTACGGGACCGCTGAAATCGCCAGCCTACTGCGGCGGATCCGACATCGGGCCTTCCCCCCGGCCGCTCCCACAGTCCGCGTACGGCCCACTCCGACATGCCGGTGGACAAATCAGCATGCATGATCAGCATTCAGGTGGATATGTGCATAAAGGACGCCACCCAGGAGGAGAGACTCGTGACCTTTTCGGACTCGGCTCGTGAGACGGCCACCAAGACCCGGGACACCGCCGCGCACCTCGCGGACGGCGCCAAGCAGCGCCTGGGCCCGGCCCTGGACACCCTCGGGCCGAAAGCCGCCCAGGCCGCCCAGAGCCTCCGCGTCCAGTACGACCGGCACATCGCCCCGCAGTTCGGTCACGCCTTCGCCAGCCTGCCCCCCGAAACCCAGCAGCACGTCCTGAAGGCCTTCCACCGCGCCCAGGAGGCCGCCCTGGCGGCCCGGCTCTCCGCCGCCCGCGCAGCCGACCAGGCCCGCTCCACGGTCGGTCCCAGGGTCGTCCAGGCCGTCGAGGAGGCCCGCGCCGCCGTCACCCCGGTCGCCCAGGAGGCCCAGACCCGGGGCGCCGCCGCGCTGACCGCGCTGCACGGCAACGTCACCTCGGCCGAGATCAGCCACCTCGCCGCCCGCAACGCCCGGAGGAAGCGGTGCAACGGCCTGGCCACCGGCCTCGCCGTGGCCGGCGTGCTGGCGATCGGCGGCGGGATCGTGGCCTGGCAGTGGTGGCGCCGGCACAGCAACCCGGAGTGGCTGGTCGAACCCCCGACCGACCGGGCCGACCAACCCGCCGGTGCGCACGCCGCCGGCGCGACGGCCCCCGGGCCGGTCGACGCCGCCACCCCGGCGGACACGGCCACCGAGCCCGCTCCGCCACCCGGCCGGCCCGACGACGACGGCGACCACCCCAAGCCGCACGACCCGCGCGGACCGCACTGACCCGTCGCCCGGCCCTCTGGGCGTGTCCGACACCCCCAGAGGGCGCGGAAACGCCGATCGGCCGCTGACCGGGATTCAGGTC
>NZ_JBHWIR010000094.1:0-29277 GCF_042731835.1 Kitasatospora sp. NPDC059817
CGCGGGGCGGCCCCGCGTGCCCCTTTATCCCATTGTTGGCGGCCGCGGCCCCCACCCCCATCTCCCCGCCGGATCACCCCCCCCCGCCCTCAGCCGGGGCCGGGGCGCCGGGGGGGGGCCCCCGCGACCACCTCGTTCATCAGCTGGGTGTTCAGCGCGTTGAGCGCCTTCGGCCGGTTGAGCGTGATCAGCCCCACCCGGCCCTTGCGCTCGACCAGGATCGTCTCGTAGGTCTCGGTCTCGGTCATCGCCGTTGACTCCCATTCCGCTGCTCGGCGCCGCGCGGGCGCGCCCTGACCATCCAACGATCTACGACGCGCCCCGCCTCGCGCCAGTCTTGGTATGCGAGATGGTTGTCACGGGCCCGGCTCCCCGCTGCGGAGCCGGGGCCCAGGGCTCCGGACACGGGGCTCCGGACGCGGGGCGTCAGGGGTCAGAAGCGGACCCCGTAGCGCTCGGCCGCCTGCCGGACGGTCTCCGCCTTGACCTCGCCCCGGCGCGCCAGCGCGGCCAGCGCCGCCACCGCGACCGACTGGGCGTCCACGCCGAAGTGCCGCCGCGCCGCGTCCCGGCTGTCGGAGAGGCCGAAGCCGTCCGTGCCCAGCGACGTCCAGTCCTGCTCCACCCACGGGCGGATCTGGTCCGGTACCGCGCGCATCCAGTCGCTGACCGCCAGCACCGGCCCGGGCGCCCCTGCCAGTGCCCGCGTCACGTAGGGGACGCGCGCCGCCGCGCCCGTACCGGCCGCCGCATGCGCCAGGTTGGCCGCGTCGCAGTCCAGCGCCTCCCGGCGCAGCTCCGTCCAGGAGGGTGCCGACCAGACGTCCGCCGCCACGCCCCAGTCCTCGCCGAGCAGTTGCTGGGCGGCGAGCGCCCAGCGCACGGCGGTGCCCGAGGCGAGCAGCTGGAGCCGCGGCGCGTCGCCGCCCAGCGAGGGCTCCGCCGGGCGGTAGCGGTAGAGCCCGCGCAGGATGCCGTCGGTGACGTCAGCGACGTCAGTAACGTCGGTGACGTCCGTGCCGGTCGGCAGCGGCGGCTGTGGCAGCGGCTCGTTGTAGACGGTCAGGTAGTAGAACACGTCCTCGCCGTGCGGGTGTTGGGGGCTGCTGCCGTACATCCGGCGCAGGCCCTCGCGGACGATCACCGCGACCTCGTACCCGAAGGCGGGGTCGTAGGACAGTGCCGCCGGGTTGGTGGAGGCGATCAACTGCGAGTGGCCGTCGGCGTGTTGCAGGCCCTCGCCGGTCATCGTGGTGCGTCCGGCGGTGGCGCCGATCAGGAAGCCTCGGCCCAACTGGTCGGCCAGAGCCCACATCTGGTCGGCGGTGCGCTGCCAGCCGAACATCGAGTAGAAGATGTAGAACGGGATCACCGGCTCGCCATGGGTGGCGTACGCGGTCGCGGCGGCGGTCAGCGAGGCCATCGAACCGGCCTCCGTGATGCCCTCGTTGAGGATCTGGCCGGTCGCCGACTCCTTGTAGTGGAGCAGCTGGTCGCGGTCGACCGGGTCGTAGGTCTGCCCCAGCGGCGAGTAGATGCCGGCGCTCGGGAAGAGCGACTCCATGCCGAAGGTGCGTGCTTCGTCCGGGACGATCGGCACCCAGCGGTGGCCGCTGGCCTTGTCCCGCATCAGGTCCTTGACCAGCCGGACGAACGCCATGGTGGTCGCGATCTCCTGCGTGCCGGAGCCCTTGAGCAGCGTCTCGAAGGGTTTCGCGGGCAGCTCGGGCAGCGGGGTGAAGCGCACCCGGCGGGCGGGCGCGGGGCCGCCCAGCGCGGCGCGCCGCTCCCGGAGGTAGCGGGCCTCCGGGGAGTCCGGGCCCGGGTGCGCGTACGGGACCAGCTCGCCGGTCAGGGCGCTGTCGGGAATGGGGAGTTCGAGCAGGTCGCGCATCGCCCGGAACTCCGCCCCGGAGAGCTTCTTCATCTGGTGGTTGGCGTTGCGGGCCTCGAAGCCGCGGCCGAGCGTCCAGCCCTTGACCGTCTGCACCAGCACCACCGTGGGGGCGCCCCGATGCTCCAGCGCCGCCCGGTAGGCGGCGTACACCTTGCGCGGTTCGTGTCCGGCCCGGGAGGTCGCGACGATCTCCAACAGTCGCTGGTCGTCCACGGTTTCGGCGATCGCCCGGAGTTCGGGCGCGGCCTGGAACAGGTGCTCGCGGACGTAGCGGGCGTCCGAGGCGGCGTAGGTCTGGAACTGTCCGTCCGGCACCGCGCCGAGCCGGCGCACCAGCGCGCCCGTGGTGTCGCGGGCCAGGAGGTCGTCCCAGGCTTCGCCCCACAGCGACTTGACGACGTTCCAGCCGGCGGCGCGGAACTGGCGCTCCAGCTCCTGGACGATCTTGCCGTTGCCGCGCACCGGTCCGTCCAGGCGCTGGAGGTTGCAGTTGACCACGAAGGTGAGGTTGTCCAGCCCCTCGCGGGCGGCGAGGGCGAGCGCGGCGGTCGACTCCGGCTCGTCCATCTCCCCGTCGCCGAGGAACGCCCAGACGTGCGAGCCGGAGGTGTCCTTGATGCCGCGCGCGGTCAAGTACCGGTTGAACCGGGCCTGGTGGATGGCCGACAGCGGTCCGAGGCCCATGGACACGGTCGGGAACTCCCAGAACCACGGCAGTCGGCGCGGGTGCGGGTACGAGGGCAGGCCGTCGCCGCCGGCCTCCTGCCGGAAGCGGTCCAACTGGGCCTCGCCGATGCGCCCTTCGAGGAAGGCGCGGGCGTAGACGCCGGGCGCGGCGTGGCCCTGGACGTACAGCTGGTCGCCGGAGCCGTCGGCCTCCTTGCCGCGGAAGAAGTGCTGGAAGCCGACCTCGTACAGCCAGGCGGCGGACGCGTACGTGGCCATGTGCCCGCCGAGGCCGCCGCGGTGGTTGCCCCTGGTCACCATGGCGGCGGCGTTCCAGCGGTTCCAGGCGGTGATCCGCCGCTCCATCGCCTCGTCGCCGGGGAACTCGGGCTCGGCGCCGGTCGGGATGGTGTTGACGTACGGGGTGTCCAGGAGCGGGGGGACGTCGAGCCGGCGCAGTTCGGCGTGTTCGACGAGGCGGCGCAGCAGGTGGGCGGCGCGGTGCGCTCCGCCGAAGTCGCGGGCGGCGTCCAGGGAGGCGCGCCACTCCGCGACCTCTTCGGGGTCGTGGTCGGGAAGCTGGTCGAGCTGGGACACGGATGGTTCCCCTTTGCCGGTGCTTCAGAGTGCAGATTCCGGGATGCGGAATAGCATTTCTCTCCATGGAAGGTCTCTATGGACGGTAGGGAGTGGTCTGGCGGCGCGTCAACCGCTACTGGAGGGTAATGTGAGCGATGATCGATCATCTTTGTGCGAACCATAGCGCCGCACCGGGACCCCGCCCGGATCCGCTCAGGCGGAGCGGTCGGCGTACTCCAGGACGTGTTCCGCCAACAGCCGCCCGACCTCCGGATCCCGCCGCCGGAAGGCCTCGATCAGCGGAGCGTGGTCGGCCGCGTTCTCGTGCAACTCCGGGCGGACCCGGTGCAGCGACAGCACCGTCCACACCTCCACGCCCAGCCCCTCCCAGGTCCGCAGGAGCGCCCCGTTGCCGGCGGCGGCCACGATCTCGCGGTGGAAGGCCACGCCGTGCCGGGCCTGCCCGAGCGCGTCACCCGCCCCGGCCGCCGCCGCCATCCGTTCCGCGTGCCGCTCCAGGGCGGCGGTGTCCCCGGCCAGGCGGACGACCGCCGCCTCGGCGGCCAGCCGCTCCAGCGCGGCCCGCACCTGGTAGACCTCCCGCAGTTCGGCCGGGCTGATCTCGCGCACCCGCACGCCCCGGTTGGGCTCGGCGTCGAGCAGCCCGAGCGACTGCAGTGAGCGCAGCGCCTCGCGCACCGGCGCCTGGCTGACGTTCAACTCGGCGGCCAGGCGCCGTTCCACGATCCGGTCGCCGGGCTGCCAGCGCCCGTTCAGCAGGCCCTCCAGCAGCAGTCCGCGCACCTGCTCGCCGAGCGGCACCCGGGACAGCGGGTCGGCGTCCCCGGCGGGCGGCAGCGGGATCGGGCGGGTCATGCGGGCTCCTTGATCGTGGTTCGTGACGCGTGGTTCACGACTAGTGGTTCATGGCGCGTGGTGATGCGGGGCCGCAGCGCAGCCCGGTCAGGCCAGGCCCAACTCGTCGCCCACGCGCGGGGCGAGGAAGCGGGCGACCTCCGCCTCCCCGACGTCGGCGAGCGCGGCCGGGGACCAGCGCGGGGTGCGGTCCTTGTCGATCACCTGGGCGCGAATGCCCTCGACCAGGTCAGGCCCGCTCAGTGCGGCGCAGGAGACGCGGTACTCCTGGTCGAGCACGGCCTCCAAGGAGGGGAGCGTGCGAGCCCGGCGCAGTGCGGCGAGGGTCACCGTGACGGCCGTGGGGGAGTTGCCGAGGACCAGCTCCGCGGCCTCCTTCGCCTCCGCCACACCGGAGTTCAGCAGTCGTTCGACGATCTCCTCGACGGTGTCGGCCGCGTAGCAGGCGTCGATCCAGCCGCGCTGCTCCGCGAGCGCGGACCCCGGCGCGGGCTCGGCGTGCGAGGCGACGACGGCGGCGGGGTCGGGGCTCTCGGCCAGGGCGTCGAGCAGCGCCGCGATCCGTGTCGAGGGGACGAAGTGGTCGGCGAACCCGCACAGCAGCGCGTCACCGGGGCCGATCGAGGCCGAGGTGAGTCCGAGGTGGGTGCCCAACTCGCCCGGGGCGAGCGCGAGCAGTCGACTGCCGCCGACGTCCGGGACCAGCCCGATCCGGGTCTCGGGCATCGCGACGGTGGAACGTTCGGTGACGATCCGGAGCGCGCCGTGGGCGGACAGGCCGATGCCGCCGCCCATGGTGATGCCGTCCATCACCGCGACGTACGGCTTCGGGTAGTGGGCGATCAGCGCGTTCAGCCGGTACTCGTCGCGGAAGAAGGCCCGGGTGCCGGCCCCGCCGGCCTTGGCGTCGTCGTGCAGTGCGCGGAGGTCGGCCCCGGCGCAGAGGCCGCGCTCGCCGGCGCCGGTCAGGACGACGGTGCGCACCCGGTCGTCCGCGGCCCACTCGGTCAGCGTCGCGTGGACGGTGGTGATCATGCCGTGGGTCAGCGAGTTGAGCGCCCGCGGCCGGTTCAGCACGATCCGCCCGGCCCCACCGTCCAGGGAGACCTGGACCTCCGCCACCTCTGCGTTCATCGGGTCCGTTCCCGTCGTTCGGTCGTTCGGTCGTTCCTCGGTCTTGACGACTCCTGTCGTCCACCGTACCGGGGCGGCGCGGAGCCGTGATCACCCGACCGGGCGGTGGGCCGTCCTCACGGCGGACCGGCGGATCGTCCTCACGGCGGACCGGCCGGCTGGGCCCGGTTCGGGTCCCTACGGCCAGGCGCGCAGGGCGAGTTCGGCGGTCCGGGCCAGGTCGGCGGCGGTGGCGCCGTCCCGGGCCTGCTGCGACATGCCCTGGATGACCGTGCCGAAGTAGCCGGCCAGCGCGTGCGGGTCGGCGTCGGGCGGGAGTTCGCCGTCCGCCTGGGCCGTGCGCAGCCTGGCCTCGAAGACGTGGAGGTTGCGGTTGCGCAGGTCGCGCAGGTGGGCCTGGACCTCGGCGTCCTGCGGGGAGACGTTGGTGGCGGCGCTGATCACCAGGCAGCCGGCCGGGTGCGAGGGGTCGGGGTAGATGGCCGCCGCCTCCCGCAGGATCCGGACGAAGGCCGCGTACGCGCTGGTCTCCTCACGCAGGGCGGCCCCCGCGAACGCGCCGACGGGGGAGTGCCCGTAGTGGCGGACGACCTCCTCGAAGAGCGAGCGCTTGTCGCCGAACGCGGCGTAGAGGCTGCCGGGCCGGATGCCCATGGCGGTGGTCAGGTCGGTGACGGAGGTGGCCTCGTAGCCGCGCTCCCAGAACAGCCGGGTCGCCGCCGTCAGCGCCTCGTCCCGGTCGAAGGTCGGCGGTCGTCCGCGCCGGGGCCGCGTCGGGTTCTCGGTCATGCCGGAATTTTAGAACACCCGCTCAACAAGTGTGTTAGCTTCTTTCTTGAGTGAGCACTCAACAAATGTGGTGGGCGAAGCAGGAAGGGGCTCAGTCATGGGCACGCAGGCACTCAAGGGTAAGACCGCGCTGGTCACCGGGGGTAGCAGGGGGATCGGCCGGGCGATCGCCCGCAGGCTCGGCCGCGACGGCGCCACCGTCGCCGTCGGCTACGCCCGCGATCAGGAGGCGGCGGGCGAGGTCGTCGCGGGCATCCGCGCCGACGGCGGCCGGGCCTTCGCGCTGCACGCCGAACTCGGCCGGCACGGGGACGCGGCCGCGCTGTGGGAGGCGTTCGATGCCGGGATCGGCGCGTACGCGCCCGACGGCGGCGTCGACATCATCGTGAACAACGCCGGGATCGGGCGCAGTGCCGACCTCGCCGCGCTCACCGAGGAGGGCTTCGACGAGGTCTTCGCCGTCAACGTCCGCGCGCCGTTCTTCGTCGTCCAGCACGGCCTGCACCGGATGCGCGACGGCGGCCGGATCATCAACGTCTCCAGTGGCGCGGCCCGCCTCGCCATGCCGGAGATCATCGCCTACGGCGCGACCAAGGGGGCGCTCGACACCTTCACCCTCAACCTCGCCAAGCAGCTCGGCCCGCGCGGGATCACCGCCAACTCGGTCGCGCCGGGTGTCGTCGACACCGACGTCAACGCCGGCTGGCTGCGGGGCAACGCGGAGGCGGAGGCCCATGCGGCCTCGCTCGCGGCCCTCGGCCGGGTCGGGCAGCCGGAGGACATCGCGGACATCGTCGCCTTCCTCGCCTCGGACGACGCCCGCTGGGTCACCGGCCGGGTCATCGACGCCACCGGAGGGGCGGGCCTGTAGGCGTGGTGCGTTCGGCGCACGGGGGGAGTTCGGGGAGGGGGCGGGGGTAACAGATAACAGCTGACAGATGATGAAATCTGTCAGCTGTTATCTGTCGTCTGTTATCTGTTATCTGTTTGCCGTCAGTTGTCGGCCGGCGGCTGCGGGCCCGCTACGGCTGGACCCGCCCCGTCACCTCGCCGAACCCGATGACGGCGCCCTCCGGCCCCGGCGCGGTGGCGGTGATGGTGACCTCGTCGCCGTCCTCCAGGAACGTCCGGGTGGTGCCGTCCGGGAGCTTCAGCGGCTCCTCGCCGTTCCACGTCAGCTCGATCAGCGCGCCGCGGGTTTCCGGCTCCGGCCCGCTGACGGTGCCCGAGGCGAACAGGTCGCCGGTGCGCAGCGAGGCACCGTTGACCGTCATGTGGGTGAGCTGCTGCTGCGCCGTCCAGTACATCGAGGCGAACGGCGGCCGGGACACCAGGTGCCCGTTCAGCCGGACTTCCAGCGCCAGGTCCAGTCCCCACGGCTCGCCGTCGCGGTCGTCCAGGTACGCCAGCGGCTCGACGTCGCGCTCGGGCGGCGCGACCCGGGCGTGCTGCAGGGCGTCCAGCGGGACGATCCACGGGGAGACGGAGGTGGTGAAGGACTTGCCGAGGAACGGGCCGAGCGGCACGTACTCCCAGGCCTGGATGTCGCGCGCGGACCAGTCGTTGACCAGGCAGACGCCGAACACGTGCTCGCGGAAGTCGTCCAGGACGACCGGTCGGCCCAGCTCGGACGGGGTGCCGACGACGAAGCCGACCTCCGCCTCGATGTCCAGCCGCCGGGTCGGCCCGAACGACGGCGCCGGGTCGGCGGGCGCCTTGCGCTGCCCGTGGGGCCGCACCACCGGGGTGCCGGAGACGACCACCGTGCCGGCCCGCCCGTGGTAACCGATTGGCAGGTGCTTCCAGTTGGGGGTGAGCGGCTCCGAGCCCGGGCGGAAGATCCGGCCCAGGTTGGTGGCGTGGTGCTCGGAGGCGTAGAAGTCGACGTAGTCGGCGACCTCGAACGGCAGGTGCAGCTGGACCTCGCCCGCCGGCAGCAGCGCAGGCGACAGCGCCTCGCGGTAGGACTCGTCCGTCAGCCATCGGGTGAGGTCGGCCCGGACCTGCGTCCAGGTCGAACGCCCTGCCGCCAGCAGCGGGTTGAGCGAGTCCGCGGCCAGCAGCACGGACGGCGCCCCGGCCGCCCGGGCGGCCGCCGCGGCGTCCAGCACGAAGTCCCCGACGCGCACGCCGATCCGGCGCCGGCCGGGCTGGTCGGCGGCGGTGAACACGCCGTACGGCAGGTTGTGCACGCCGAACGGCGAGTCCTGGGCGCTGGCGAGCCAGTTGTGGGGGGTGGTGCTCAACGGTCCTCCTGGGGCAGTGACGTGGACGGCAGCAGGCCGAGCGCGGCCAGGTCGTCCAGGGGCTCGGCGATGCTGCACGTGCCGAACGCGGTGAACGAGTTCCGGATCACCGTAACCTGACGGTCGGTCAGTGCATGGGCGGCCTTGGCCAGCACCGAGCCGTCGCGCTCCGCCAGTATCGCCGCTGCTGCGGCCCGGTCGGTCTCCTGCGCGGCCAGCAGCACGTTGAGGAAACCGTGGTGCTCGAAGCCGGTGGCCGGGTCGGTGTGCCGGACGGCGTTGTGCAGTCCGGCGGTGCACTTGTACGGCAGTCCGCGCAGTGCGCAGCCGGTGAGGAAGGCGGCCAGCTCCTCCTCGTCCGGGAACGCCTCGGCCACCACCCCGCCGGTGCGGAACTTCGCCCGGTAGGGGCTGTCGACGAGCACGTCCAGCACCTCGTCCAGGCCGTCGCCGCGCAGGAGTTCGCGCGGCAGCTCGACGGCGGCCGGGACGTTCGGCGGCAGCAGCCGGTCCAGGGCGGCGACCGCCTCGGCGGCGTCCCGGACGGCGAGTTCGACGCCGACCACCTCGAAGGGTGCGGCGGCGGCGAGCGCCGGGCCGAGCTCGGCACTGCCCCCCGGCAGTACGAGCCCGACCCTGAGCGGCGCGCCGCCCGAAGCCGCCGCGGCCAACTCGCCCAGCCGGCCCGCTCCGCACAGGAGCGGACCGACCGCCTCGGCGTACCAGGCCGCGCGGTGCCCGCGGTGCGCGGGCACCGCCTCGGCGACCGGCAGGTTCCCCGGGGGGAACACCGCGGCGTCGTCGAAGAGCCCGTGGAACAGCTCGGGGATCGCCCCGGGGCCCGTCCGGTTGGTCACGGCGGACGAGGCGGCGCTCATCGCCCGGGCCCCCGACCGGCCCAGGTCCAGGCGTAGTTGCCGTCCTCGCCGGCCCGGCCGCCCTCGCCGAGCTCCAGCGGGCGGAACGTGTCCACCATGACGGCGAGTTCGTCGAAGAACTCCACGCCGATGCTGCGCTCGTACGCGCCCGGCTGCGGCCCGTGGGTGTGCCCGCCGGGGTGCAGCGAGATCGAGCCCTGGCCGATGCCCGAGCCCTTGCGGGCCGCGTAGTCGCCGCCGCAGTAGAACATGACCTCGTCGCTGTCCACGTTGGCGTGGTAGTACGGCACCGGGATCGACAGCGGGTGGTAATCCACCTTGCGGGGAACGAAGTTGCAGATCACGAAGCCGTTGCCCTCGAACACCTGGTGGGCCGGCGGCGGCTGGTGGACCCGGCCGGTGATCGGTTCGAAGTCTCGGATGTTGAAGGCGTACGGGTACAGGCAGCCGTCCCAGCCGACCACGTCGAAGGGGTGGTGCGGCACGGTGTAGCGGGTGCCCGAGACACCGTTCGGGCCGCGGTGCTTGACCAGCACGTCGACGTCTCCGGCGGCATCCCCGGGGGCGTCGACGACCAGCGGGCCGACCGGGCCGCGGAAGTCCCGCTCGCAGTACGGCGCGTGCTCCAGCAGCTGCCCGTACTTGGAGAGGTAGCGCTTGGCCGGGGTGATGTGGCTGTTCGCCTCGATGCAGTACGCGCGCAGCGGTTCGTCCCCGGCCGGCACCCAGCGGTGGGTGGTGGCGCGCGGGATGATCACGTAGTCGCCCTGGCCGACCTCGATCGAGCCGAAGACCGTCTCGACCGTGCCGGAGCCGGACTCCACGTACACGCACTCGTCACCGAGCCCGTTGCGGTACAGCTCGCTCGGGGCCCCGGCGGCGACGTACGAGATCCGCACGTCGCCGTTGCCGAGGACCAGGCGGCGGCTGCCGACGACGTCCGCGGACTTCCATTCCTGGTCCGCGAACAGCTCGTGCAGCTTGAGGTGGCGGGGGAGCAGGGGGTGGTTGGGCACCGTGGACTGGTCCGGCAGCTCCCACGGCACCGCGTTCACCACGGCCGAGGGGATACCCCGGTGGTAGAGCAGCGAGGAGTCCGACGAGAACCCCTCCTCGCCCATCAACTCCTCGTAGTACAGCCCGCCTTCGGGTGTGCGGTGCTGGGTGTGCCGCTTGGGCGGGATGCTGCCCAGCTGCCGGTAGTACGCCATCTCCCTGCTCCTCCTCGACCGTGCTCAGCCGACCGTCCTCACGGTACGCCCGACCGTGCTCAGAGTTCCCCGGTGCTCAGAGCTTCTCAGTGTTCAGAGCTGCTCAGCGCCCGGGGTTCCCCCGTGTTCAGGACTCCCCGTGCTCAGGGCTCCCCAGCACTCACAGGTTGCCGCGGGCGTCCTGCTCGCGCTCGATCGCCTCGAACAGCGCCTTGAAGTTGCCCTTGCCGAAGCCCAGCGAACCGTGCCGCTCGATGAACTCGTAGAAGACGGTGGGGCGGTCGCCGATCGGCTTGGTGAAGATCTGCAGCAGGTAGCCGTCCTCGTCGCGGTCGACCAGGATGCCGCGCGACTTCAGCTCGTTGATGTCCACCCGCACCTTGCCGATCCGGGCGCGCAGCTCCGGGTCGTCGTAGTACGAGTCGGGGGTGTTGAGGAACTCCACGCCGCGCGAGCGCAGCACGTCGACGGTGGTGAGGATGTCGTTGGTGGCGAGCGCCATGTGCTGGCAGCCGGGGCCGGTGTAGAACTCCAGGTACTCGTCGATCTGCGACCGCTTCTTGGCGATGGCCGGCTCGTTGAGCGGGAACTTCACCCGGTGGTTGCCGCTGGCGACGACCTTGGACATCAGGGCGGAGTAGTCGGTGGCGATGTCGTCGCCGACGAACTCGGCCATGTTCACGAAGCCCATGACCCGGTTGTAGAACGAAACCCACTCGTCCATCCGGCCCAGCTCGACGTTGCCGACGGCGTGGTCGAGGGCCTGGAACAGGCGCTTGGGCGAGCCCTCCGGGTGCTGGACCTTGCTCTGCGCGGTGATGTACCCCGGCAGGTAGGGGCCGTGGTAGCGGGAGCGGTCGATCAGGGTGTGGCGGGTCTCGCCGTAGGTGGCGATGGCCGCGCGGCGCACGGTGCCGTTCTCGTCGGAGACGTCGTTCGGCTCCTCCAGGACGGTCGCGCCGGTTGCGCGGGCGTGCGCGATGCACTTGTCGACGTCCGGGACCTCCAGGGCCAGGTCGACGACGCCGTCGCCGTGGCGGCGGTGGTGGTCCAGCAGCGGGCTGTCCGGCAGCACCCCGCCCTTGATCACGAAGCGGCAGGAGCCGGAGCGGAGCACGAAGGCCTTGCGGTCGCGACGGCCGGTCTCCGGGCCGGAGTAGGCGACCAGCTCCATGCCGAACACGGCCTGGTAGAACTGGGCCGTCTGGGTGGCGTTGCCGACCACGAAGACGACCGCGTCCTGCGCGGTGACCGGGAACGGGTCGGTGGCCGGGTCGTGCTCGACGAGGCCGACGAGGCGGCGCAGCTGGTCGGCGTCGAGGCCGGCCTCGCGCTCCTCGGGGGTCAGCTCAAGGGCGTGGGACTGCGGGGTCATCGGTCGTTCCTCCACTTTTGGCCTCGGCTCTGAGGCGTCCGCTTGAGGCGGCCGCGCCGCGAACGGGTGGGCGGTGCGGCTGGCGGAGAGCTTGCTCCTGTCCGGGTAGCTGGGCAACAGGTCGGGATTTCACTGTTCAATGTGTACAAGCTGATCAGGAAATCCCGCATTCGGCTGCGCAAAATGCGCTGCGATCGGGGCCGGTTCACGGGGTCCGCGACACCGGCTCCTGGACGGTCCCGGGCGGGGCGAGGTGGCGCAGGAACCAGGCCCCGGCGAGCTCGGCGACCTGGTCCAACGTGCCCGGCTCCTCGAACAGATGGCCCGCACCCGGCACCACCGCCAGTTCGCTCACGCAGTGCAGCCGGGCCCGGGCCCGCCGGTTCAGGTCGATCACGGTGGTGTCCAGGCCGCCGACCACGAGCAGCGTCGGGGCGCTCACCCGGCCCAGGACGTCGGGACCGGCGAGGTCGGGGCGCCCGCCGCGGGAGACCACCGCGCCGACGGCGGGCCCGAGCGAGGTGGCGGTGTGCAGGGCGGCGGCGGTGTGCAGCGCGGCCGCGGCGCCGGTGCTGGCGCCGAAGAGGCCGAGCGGCAGGCCGCGGGTCTCCTCCAGCCGGCCCAGCTCCTCGGCGACGGCGGTCAGCCGGTCACCGAGCAGACCGACGTCGAACACCTTGCGGCGGTCCGGCTCCTCCGCCTCGGTGAGCAGGTCGAACAGCAGCGTGGCCAGCCCGGAGCGGTTCAGGTACCGGGCGACGTGCCGGTTGCGCGGGCTGCGCCGGCCGCTGCCGCTGCCGTGCGCGAAGAGCACGATGCCGCTCGGTGCGGCGGGGACGGTCAGCCGGCCGGCGAGGCGCACACCGGCGGCGCGCAGGACCAGCTCGCGGTCCACGCCCACCGGCCCTGGCACGCGCCCGCCCGCGGCCTCGGCGAGCAGCCGCAGGACCTCCTCGTCGCCGGTCTGCGCGAAGTCCCCGTAGAACTCGCCGATCGAGAAGAACGGCGACGGCGTACCGACGCAGACCAGCTCGTCGGCGACCTCGGACAGGCGCTGCGTCCAGTCCGCCGGGGCCACCGGGACGGCGAGCACCACCCGGGCCGCGCCCCGGGCCCGGACGATCCGGCAGGCGGCCCGGGCGGTGGAGCCGGTGGCGACGCCGTCGTCCACCACGATCACCGTGCGGCCGCGCAGGTCGGCGGGCGGGCGGCCGCCCCGGTAGCGGCGGGCCCGGCGCTCCAACTCGGTGCGCTCGCGCCGCTCCACGGCGGCCAGCTGGTCGTCGCCGACCCCGGCCAGCCGGATGACCTGCTCGTTCAGCACCCGGACGCCGTCCTCGCCGATCGCCCCCATGCCCAGCTCGGGTTGGTAGGGCACGCCGAGCTTGCGGATCACGCAGATGTCCAGCGGCGCGCCGAGCGCGGCCGCCACCTCGGCGGCCACCGGAACCCCGCCCCTGGGCAGGGCCACCACCACGGTGTCGGCGCCGCCCAAGTGGCCCACGCGGGCGGCCAGCCGCCGGCCCGCGTCGGTCCGGTCGGTGAAGTGGGTCCCGGTGCCGTGCATGACGCGCCCTCCGTGTTCCACGGTACGTCCGGGCGGCGTCGGGCGGGGCACCGAGGGCGCGGGCCTGGGGTGCGGGCCGGGGGGCCGAGGGCGCGGCCCGTGCCCCAGGCCCGCACCCTCGGGCTCGTTCCTCGTTCTGCGAGGCGGCTACGGCCGCATCTCGTACGCGCCCGACAGCTCCTCGACCCGGGCCCACACGGCGGCGGCCCGCTCCGCGTTGGCGACCGGCCGGCGCACGTTCGCCAACGCCCAGGCGGCCTGCTCCGGGGTCGTCGAGGCCTTGCCGTGCAGCTCGGTCGCGTGCGCGGAGAAGTCGCGGACCAGCGCGTCGAAGATCTGGTCCAGGACGTCCTCGTCCAGGCCGGTCAGCTCCGCCTGCTCCAGCACCAGCTGGCCGTAGACGATCAGTGCGAACAGCTGGCCGATCTCCAGCAGGAAGTCCAGGTCCGCCTGCTGCTCCTTGCTCGGTGCGTGGCTGAGGAGCAACTCGCAGAAGCCGTCGGCCTGTTCGCGGAAGCGGGCGACGTTCGGCAGCTGGGTGTGGCGGTCGTACGCGGTGCGCCAGTCGTGGAAACGGATCGCGCCGAGGCCGCGTGCCGCACCCTGGCGGAACAGGAAGGCGTCATCGGTGGCGTCCAGCCGGGTCGGCACCGGGGCGTAGTCGCTCGGGGCGAACAGGTAGTTGCCCATGAACTTGAGGATCAGCGCCAGGTTGACGTGGACGGTGCCCTCCAGCTTCGGCAGGCCGCGGATGTCCTTCGCCGCCTTGTCGAAGTAGGTGTCCGCCTCGAAGCCCTTGGCCGCGATGACGTCCCACATCAGGTCGATGACCTTCTCGCCCTCGGTGGTGACCTTCATCTTGGTCATCGGGTTGAACAGCAGGTAGCGGCGGTCCTCGGGGGAGGCGGTGCGGAAGTAGTCCACGGCCCGCGCACTGAACATCTTCATCGCCACCAGGCGGGCGTACGCGTCGGTCAACTCCCGCCGCACGTGGGGGAAGTCGGTGACCTTCCGGCCGTACAGCACCCGGTTGTGGGCGTGCGTGACGGCCTCGTACATCGCGTGCTCGCAGATGCCGACCGAGGCCGTGCAGAGGTTGAACTTGCCGACGTTGACGGTGTTCAGCGCGGCGTCGAAGGCGGCCTGCCCGGTGTGCAGCACGTCCTCGGCGCGCACCGGGTAGCCCTCCAGCCGGAACTCGCTGACGTACATCTGGGCGTTCACGACGTTCTTGACCAGGTGGTACGCGTCGTGGCGGCTGTCGGCGGCGAAGAAGACGTAGCCCTCGGGGCCCTCGACGTCGGAGCGGCGGCCGAACACCGAGACCAGGCCGGCCACGTTGCCGTTGCCGATGTAGTACTTGGAGCCGGTCGCGGTGAAACCGCCCTCGCCGTCCGGGGTGAGGATCATGTCGGTGGAGTAGATGTCGGCGCCGTGGGTGCGCTCGGAGAGCCCGAACGCCATGACGTGACCCTCCGTCAGGAGCTTGGCGGCGCGGGCCCGGACGGCCTCGTTCTTGCTCTGCCAGACCGGCCCGAGGCCGAGAATGGTGACCTGCCAGGTGTACCAGTAGCCGAGGCCGTAGAAGCCCAGGATCTCGTTCAGCTCGGCGATCCGGGAGGTGTCCCAGCGCTTGCCCGGGTCGGCCGCGGACGGGGTCAGGAACTCCGCGAACAGGCCCTCCTTGGCGGCGAATTCGAGGAAGTCGGCGTACCAGGTGCGGTCGACGTAGGTGTCGATCAGCGCCTTCTTGCCGCGGGACTCGAACCAGTCCACGGTCGCGCGCAGCAGTCGGCGGGTCGGCTCGTCGAACTGCGCGGGGTCGTACGTACGCGGGTTGAAGAGCATCACGGGCTCCCGGGGGTCGAGGGTGAGGGGCGGCGGGTGGTGGCTGCTGGGTGGCGGCGAACAGCAAACAGATAACAGATGACAACTAACAGATTTCAGATTCTGTTATCTGTTACCTGTTGTCTGTCACCCGCGGCGAGGCGGTGCAGGGTGGCGAGCACGTCGTCGAGCCAGGCGAGGGTCATCCGCTCGTACTCGATGCCGCCGCGCAGCACCACGTGCTGGAGCTCCTGCCGGGTGTCGAGCGCGGTGAGGTCGGGGAAGTCGCGCTGCTCGCCGTGCAGGTAGCGGGCGAGCAGAGCGGCGTGGCCCTCGCGGTGCCGTTCGACCTCGGAGATCAGCGCGGCCGGGTCGTCGAAGGCGGCGGCGCGGATCTTGACCGCGAGCTCGTGTCGGACGGACTCCGGCTCGACCGGTTCGCGCAGCCAGTCGGCGAGCACGGCCCGTCCGGCGTCGGCCGCCGAGTAGACCTTCTTGTCCGGCCGGCCGTCCTGGGCGACCTCCTCGGAGGCGACCCAGCCGTCGGCCTCCATCCGCCGCAGCACCTTGTAGATCTGTTGGTGGGTGGCGGTCCAGAAGCGCCCGATGGAGCGGTCGAAGCGCCGGGCCAGTTCGTAGCCCGAGCCCGGCTGCTCCAGCAGTGAGACGAGGATCGCGTGCTCCAGTGCCATGTCCCGCATCCTGCTATGCAACGAATTGCATAGGCAATGGGGGTCCGGAGTGGTGAGACGCAGGTCACCGGCGTGATCGGATGGTTATCGATCATTTGCGACCAAAAGGCGCAAATCATCGGATAAGCGCCAGAATGGGTACGGGGCAAGAGCCCTCCATGTTCCGAACCATAGGAGGTGGTATCGGTGTCTACCCAGATTCCGATGGGCATGGAGCATCACCCGGACATCGTCGAACTCCGGGAGCACTACGAGCGGATCACCTCGACCCCGCGCGCCCAGGCCACGGAGGCCCTGGCCGTGCTGGCCGGCCTGTTCCTGGCGGCATCGCCATGGATCGTCGGCTTCACCGCCTTCAACACGCTGACCGTGACCTGCCTGATCGTCGGCCTGGCCTACTGCGTGCTGATGGCGGGATACGGGTCGGCCTACGAGCGCACCCACGCGAGGGCCTGGGCGGCCACCGTGCTCGGCGCGTGGACGATCGTCTCTCCCTGGCTCGTCTCCGGATCGGCCGCGCAGGGCAGGAACATCGTCACCTGCGTCATCGTCGGTGCCGTGATGTTCCTGCTCGGTCTCGCGGCGATCTCGATGGCCACGATCACGGCGAACGGAGCAGCGATGCGGCTCGGCCGGGCCGGCCGCGCCAAGGGCTGACGTCACTGACAGTCCGCGTCCGGGGCGTGGAGGGCCGAACCGTCCTCCGCGCCCCGGCGCACGTCGTCAGGGAGCCGCGGCCGTCACGGGCGGGTCGTTGGCCGTCATGGGCGGGTGGGTGGCCGTCACGGGCGGGTCATCCGCAGGACGTCCAGGGCCTCGTCGAGCTGTTCCCGGGTGAGCTTGCCCTGTTCCACGTAGCCGTGCTCCAGCACGACCTGTCGGATCGTCTTCCGCTCGGTCAGCGCCTGCTTGGCGACCTTCGCGGCCTCCTCGTACCCGAGGTAGCGGTTCAGCGGGGTGACCACCGAGGGGGAGGACTCCGCGTACTCCCGGGCCCGTTCGACGTTGGCGGTGATGCCGTCCACCGTCCGGTCCGCGAGCAGCCGGGCGCTGTTGGCGAGCAGTCGCACCGACTCCAGCACGTTGCGGGCGAGCACCGGGAGCATCACGTTCAGCTCGAAGTTGCCGCTCGCGCCGGCCAGGGTGACCGTCGCGTCGTTGCCGACCACCTGGGCGGCGACCATCAGCACCACCTCGGGGAGCACCGGGTTCACCTTGCCCGGCATGATCGACGAACCGGGTTGCAGGTCCGGCAGGTTGATCTCGCCGAGGCCGGTGCGCGGGCCCGAGCCCATCCACCGCAGGTCGTTCGCGATCTTCGTGAAGCCGACGGCCACCGTGCGCAGTTGCCCGCTCAGCTCGACCAGGGCGTCGCGGGCGCCCTGCGCCTCGAAGTGGTCCCGGGCCTCGGTCAGCGGCAGGCCGGTGGTGCGGGCGACCTCCTCGATCACCGCCGCCGGGAAGCCCGGCGGGGTGTTGATCCCGGTGCCCACCGCCGTGCCGCCGAGGGGCAGTTCGGCGACCCGGGGGAGCGTCGCCAGCAGCCGCTCCCGCCCGTGCCGCACCTGAGCGGCGTAGCCGCCGAACTCCTGGCCGAGGGTGACCGGCGTGGCGTCCATCAGGTGCGTCCGGCCCGACTTGACCACCTGCGCGAACTCGGCGGCCTTGCGTTCCAGCGCCTCCGCCAGGTGCTCCAGCGCCGGGATCAGGTCGTGCGTGACGGCGGCGGTGGCGGCGATGTGGATCGAGGACGGGAAGACGTCGTTGGACGACTGGCTGGCATTCACGTGGTCGTTCGGGTGGACCGGGCGGCCCAGCCGCTCGGCGGCCAGGGTGGCGATCACCTCGTTGGCGTTCATGTTGGACGAGGTGCCCGAACCGGTCTGGAACACGTCCACCGGGAACTCGTCGTCCCACCGCCCCTCGGCGACCTCCTCGGCCGCCGCCGCGATCGCCGCCGCCGTGTCCTCGTCCAGGACGCCGAGACGGGCGTTCACCCGGGCCGCGGCGGCCTTGATCCCGGCCAGCGCGGCGATGTGGGCGCGCTCCAGCCGCTGGCCGGACACCGGGAAGTTCTCCACCGCCCGCTGCGTCTGCGCCTGCCACTTCGCGGCGGCCGGCACCCGGACCTCGCCCATCGAGTCGTGCTCGACGCGGTACTCCCGCTGGTTCTCCTGCTCGTCACCCATCACGCGCTGCACCTCCTGAACGGGCCGGTGGTCCGGCCCCGAGCGGTCTCCGATCACCACAGCCGCGCGCGGGCCCCGGGTATTTCCGCCCGGCCGCATCCGGTGTTGCAGCCCGGCCACGCTCGCCGTTCCGGCCCGGCCGCATCCGGTCGTTACCGTCGCGTCCGGTCGTTACCGCCGGGACAGCTCGGCCGCATCCGGTCGTTACCGCCGGGGCAGCTCGGCGCGGACCAGTTCGCCCGGCGCGGTGCCGGCCTGGGCGACCAGGGCGCCGCCCGGCGCCCAGAAGCCGGAGCCGCCCGAGGTCTGCGGCTGCTCGCCGCTCGCCCCGGCGGAAGTGGCCAGCACGGCCCACACCCCGTGGGTGGCGGCGCGGTCGCGGAGGTGCCCGTCCCGGCGGGCGGCCTGTGCGGGCCCCGCGCCGTACAGGGTGGAGGCGACGTAGGCGTCGATGCCGAGCGCGGCGGTCTCCTCGGCGTGCGCGGGATCGGCGGCGTCGGCGCAGATCGCGAGGCCGAACCGCAGGCCGTCCAGTTCCAGGACGGCGGGCCCGTGGCCGGGGGTGAACCGGTCGTGCTCGGCGCCGTGCAGCCGCGTCTTCCGACACACGACGGCGGCGCCTTCACCGGTGACGGCCAGGGTGGCGATGGACTCGCCCCCGTCGGGCTCGGTGACCGGCGCGCCGACCAGGGCGGTCGTGCCGGTCGCGGCGCAGGCGGCGACCAGCGGGGCGAGGCGCGGATCGGCCGGGCCGAGCGCGGGTGCGGCCAGGTCGTAACCGGTCAGGGACAGCTCGGGGAACACCACCAGGCGCGCGGCGGCTTCCCGTACGGCCTGCGCGTGCCGTTCGACGTTCACGGCCACGGTGTCCGGGCGGCCGGCGTCGGCGCAGGCGGGCTGGGCGACGGCCACGGTGACGGTGGCAGTGGGGGCGGCGGTGGCGGTGGTGGCGGCGATCAGGGGTGCGGGCATGGCGGTGTCTCCGGGCACGAGGTGGAAAAGATCAACGTATGCGCAGGTCCGGGCGGTGGACAAGGGTTTCGCGTGGCAGCCGGGACGGAGCCGCCCGGGGCGGACGCACGCACCGCTCCGCGCTGCGCCCGGAGCGGCCGCGGCCCGGAACATGATCACCCGAATGGATGAATAGCTGCGTGGAGTGCTTCAAACTGCCGTACGCCACTTCGTACGCTCCTGCCCAGGCCGGATTCACACCGGCCCCACCCGGATCGCCGCTGCTCGGCATCATCGCTGCGCGGCATCACCGCCGCTCGGCGCGGGTGACCGGCTAGTGGGGGCGGACTCATGACGACGACAGGGCGGGGCATGACCGGGGGCACGGAAGACCGCAGGGGGACGGACCCGGGGACGGAGCCGAGGACGGCTCCGGACGCGGTCCCGGACGCGGGGAACGGGCGCGGGAAGGTTCGTGGAAACGCCAGGGGCGGCGGCCTCACCAGGCGGCAGATGCTCGGCGCCTCGGCCGCCCTGGGCGGCGCGGCCTGGCTGCTGCGCGGCACCATCGGCCCGGACAGCGCCGAGGCGGCCACCCCGGTGCCGCCCGGCCTGCCCGTCGGCACCGAGTTGTACCAGCGGGTCTTCCAGAACTGGTCCGGCGAGATCCGCACCGACCAGCTGTGGACCTGCGCGCCCCGCACGCCCGAGGAGGTGCCGGCGCTCGCCGACTGGGCGCACGCCAACGGCTGGCGCCTGCGCGCCACCGGCTACCGGCACACCTGGGCGCCGCTCACCGTCGCCAACGGGACCCCGGACAGCGCCCGCGTCCTGCTCGTGGACACCAGCCGCCACCTCACCGCGATGACCGCCGACTCGCCGACCACCGTCCGGGTCCAGACCGGCGCCACCATGGAGGACCTGCTCGCCCACCTGGCCGGCCGGGGCCTCGGCCTGACCGCGTGCCCGGCACCCGGCGAACTCACCGTCGGCGGGGTGCTCGCCATCGGCGGCCACGGCACCGCCGTACCCGCCGCCCACGAACTCCGGCCGAAGGGGCACGGCTACGGCTCGGTCAGCAACCAGGTCGTCCGGCTCACCGCCGTCGTCCTCGACCCGGCCACCGGCCGCTACACCCTGCGCACCTTCGAGCGCGCCGAGGCCGACAGCGCCGCCTTCCTGGTGCACCTGGGCCGCGCCTTCCTCACCGAGGTCGTGCTGCGGGCCGGCGCGGACCGGCCGCTGCGCTGCGTCAGCCGTCTCGACATCCCGGCCAGTGAACTGTTCGCCCGCCCCGGCACCGGAGGCGGCGGCGGGCTCCTGGGTGGCCTGCTCGGCGGTGGCGGCCCACGCACCCTCGCCGACTTCGTCGAGCGCGACGGCCGGGTCGAGGCCATCTGGTTCGCCTACACCGAGTACCCCTGGCTGAAGACCTGGAGCGTCGCCCCGGCCAAGCCGCTGGGCTCCCTGCCCGTCGACCAGCCCTACAATTACCCCTTCTCGGACAGCATTCCGGAACCGGTCGCCCGGCTCGCCGGCCAGATCCTCGCCGGCGCCTGGGGATCGGCCCCGCTGTTCGGCCAACTCCAGTACCTGATCGCCAAGGTGGCGCTCACCGGCGACCTCACGGACGTCCTCCTCTCCGGCGGACTGCTGCGCGACCTGCTCAGCGGCGACCTGATCACCCACCTGCTCGCCGGTGGCCTGCGCTCCGACCTCTGGGGCCCGTCGCGCAGCCTGCTGCAGTACGTCCGGCCCACCACCCTGCGGGTCACCGCCAACGGTTACGCGGTCCTCGCCAAGCGTGCCGACCTCCAGTGGGTGGTCAGCGAATTCGCCGCCTACTACCGGAAGTTGCTGGCCGACTACCAGGCCCGGGGGGAGTTCCCGGTGAACGGCGCGGTGGAGATCCGGGTCACCGGCGTGGACGACCCGACCTCCTCCGGCGTCCCCGGCGCGCGGCCGCCGCTGCTGTCCGCGCTGCGTCCTCGGGCGGACCGCCCGGAGTGGGACACCGCGATCTGGCTCGACGTCCTGGCCTTCCCCGGCACCCCGGGGCTGGAGCGCTTCGCCCGGGACCTGGAGCAGTGGCTGCTGCGCACCTTCGACGGCACCCGGGCGGGCCTGCGGGTCGAGTGGTCCAAGGGCTGGGCGTACACCGCCGACGCGGCCTGGTCCGACCCGGACCTGCTCGGCCGGGTCATCCCCGCGAGCCTGCGCGACGGCGGCGGGCCGGGCTGGGACGAGGCGGTTGCCGTACTGGACCGGCACGACCCGCACCGGGTGTTCGGAAACCCCTTCCTGGACGGGTTGTTGAAGTAGTGGAGCACATTTGACGGAACGTCAGATGTGCTCCATGACGATCACCGCGAGGGTGTCCGGAGCCAGTGCGCGGAAGACGTGCGGGGCGTCGCCCGGGTAGCTCACGTAGTCGCCCGGGCCCAGCTCGACCGGGGCCTCCGTCGGTCCGGCCAGCGCCCGGCCCGAGCCGACCAGCACGTGCTCGACGGTGCCGGGCATGTGCGGGTCGGAGGCCCGGGTCTCGCCCGGCTGCGCCTCGATCCGGTAGATGTCGCGCCGGGCGTTCGGCGGGCAGGAGGACAGTACGGTCGCCGCGTAGTCGGCGCGCTCGGAGTGGGTCACCGGGCCCTCGCCGGCCCGGATCACCTTGACCGCCGGGCGCGGGGGGTCGACCAGGCGGCTGAACGGTACGTTCAGCGCGACGGCGAGGGCCCAGAGCGTCTCCACGCTCGGGTTGCCCGCGCCCGACTCCAGCTGGGAGAGCGTCGACTTGGCGATGCCCGCGCGCCGGGCCAGCTCCGCCATCGACAGCCCGCCGCGTTCGCGCTCGCGCCGGATGGAGACGGAGATCAGGCCGATCAGATCCGCGCCGGAACCCGCGCTCGGGGTGGTCCGGTCACTCATGCTTGCCACTCACGCTCTCTCCTGGTTCCTTCTCCGGCCCCCGTGCGGCTGGTGCCGTTCATGCTGCCACTCGTGAGGGCGGCTGTCCGCATCTGCCCGCCGTTCGCCCTGCCGGTCCAATCGTTCGCCTTGACGAACGGCGGGCGATGGGTTCACGCTGGTGGACATGCGTTCGCTACTCCGAACACTGGAGCGTGCCACCCTTCGGGACATCGCTCTCGTCTGCCTCGCCGACGCACTCGTCGGCGCCTCCTTCGGCGCGATCAGCGCCTCCGGCGGCCTGCCCCTGTGGGTGCCGGTCGCGCTCTCCGTCCTGGTCTTCGCGGGCGGCTCCCAGTTCGCGGCGGTCGGCGTGGTGCTGTCCGGTGGCGGTGTGCTCGCCGCCGTCGCCACCGGGCTGGTGCTCAACGCCCGGCTGCTGCCCTTCGGCTTCGCCGTGGCCGACGTGCTCGACGGTCCGTGGTGGCGGCGGCTGTTCGGCGCGCAGCTGATCACCGACGAGACCGCCGCGTTCGTCCTGCGGCAGGACGACGGGCGGCGGCGACGGGCCGCGTTCTGGCTCTGCGGGCTGGCGCTGTTCGTGGTGTGGAACGTCTCGGTGGTGCTCGGGGCCCTGGCCGGAGGGCTGATCGGGGATACGGACGCGCTGGGCCTCGACGCGGCCTTCCCCGCCGTGCTGCTCGCGCTCGTGCTGCCCTCGCTCGCGGACCGCCGGGTCCGTACCGCCGCCGTGGCCGGCGCCGTCGTCGCGGTCGCGGCCACGCCGTTCGTCCCGGCGGGGCTGCCCGTCCTGCTCGCCCTCGTCGGGCTGTTGTTCGCCGGGCGGCCCGGAACGCGCGAGGGGCGTGACGGTCGTGACGGTCGTGAGGTGCGGGAGGGGCGTGAGGTGCGGGAGCCGCAGAACTCGCTGCAGTTGCGGGAGCCGCGGGAGTCGCGGAAGGGGGCGTCGGTCGAGGGGCCGGGCGTCCCGGTGATCGAGCGGGAGGAAGCCCGATGATGCCGTTGTACGCCGTGCTGCTGCTGGCCGTCGGGACGTACGCCTTCCGCCTCGCCGGGCCGCTCCTCGGCCACCGGCTCGCCCTCTCGGAGCGCGTGCGGCACCTGCTCGCCGTCGCCGCGGCCGTCCTGCTGGTCGCCCTGGTCGCCACCGGTGCCCTCACCCAGGGCCAGGGCTTCGCCGGTTGGGCTCGCCCGGCCGGCGTCCTGGTCGCCGGTGTGCTCGCGCTGCGGCGGGCGCCGTTTCCGGCGGTGGTGGTTGCGGGTGCGGCGACGACGGCGCTGCTGCGGCTGTGCGGGGTGGGGTGAGCGGGGTGGGGTGAGCGGCGCGCCCGTCAGCCGCCCAGCGCCTTGAAGAAGATCGTCGTCGGGTGCGCGACCCCCGCGGGGTCGGTCGCGTAGTCCGGCACCGAACCGACCCGGGTCCATCCGGCCGCCTCGTACAGCCGCTCGGCCGGGCTGCCCGTCTCGGTGTCCAGCACCAGCAGCCGCAGCCCCAGCTCGGCCGCCCGCTCCTCCAGCACCGCCAGCAGTCGCCCGGCCAGCCGCTGCCCCCGGTCCGCCGGATGCACCATCAGCTTGGCGACCTCGCCCCGGTGCCGCCCGTTCGCGGGCACCGCCCGGCGCAGTTGGATCGTCCCGGCGAGCCGCCTGTCGGCCTCCGCCCGGACCGTCCACAGCAGCAGCCGCTCCGCCGCGACCTCCGGGGCCAGCGACCGCCACCACGCCACGGCCTCGGCCAGCCCCAGCGGCGCGAGGAAGCCGATCGACCCGCCACCGTGGACGGTGTCCACCAGCAGCCCGGCCAGTTCCTCCGCCGCGCCGTCCAACTCCTCCGCCGCCACCTGACCGACCGCGTACGCCTCGCCCGCCATGTCGTCTTCCTCACTCGCTCGCGCCCGCCCGCCGCCCGGGCGGTTGCGCCATACTCGCCGGTACTGCGCCGAGACCGGGATCCCGTCGATATCCCGCCGACACTACAAGGAGCTTCGATGACGAAGCCGACCCGGATCGACCCGTCCGACCTGCTCGCCGTCGGCGACCTGCTCTCCGACGAGGAGCGGCTGATCCGCGACACCGTCCGGAGGTTCACCGAGGAGCGGATCCGCCCGCACATCGGCGACTGGTTCGAGCGCGGCGTCTTCCCGGCCCGCGAACTCGCCCCCGAACTCGGCGCCCTCGGCGTGCTCGGCATGCACCTCGACGGCTACGGCTGCGCGGGCGCCGGCGCGGTGGCGTACGGGGTCGCCTGCATGGAGCTGGAGGCGGCCGACTCCGGGCTGCGCAGCTTCGTCTCGGTGCAGGGCTCGCTCGCGATGCGTTCGATCCACGCCTTCGGTTCCGAGGAGCAGAAGCAGCGCTGGCTGCCCGGCATGGCCGCGGGTGAGCTGATCGGCTGCTTCGCCCTCACCGAGCCGGACTTCGGCTCCGACCCGGCGAACATGCGGACCCGCGCGGTGCGCAAGGGCGGCGACTGGGTGCTCTCCGGCAGCAAGATGTGGATCACCAACGGCAGCATCGCCGACGTCGCCGTCGTCTGGGCGCAGACCGAGGAGGGCGTGCGCGGCTTCCTGGTCGAGCGCGGAGCGCGCGGCCTGACCGCCACCGACGTGCACGGCAAGCTCTCCCTGCGCGCCTCCGTCACGAGCGAACTCGCCTTCGACGAGGTGGTGCTGCCCGCCGACGCCGTCCTGCCGGGCGTCACCGGCCTGCGCGGACCGCTCTCCTCCCTCAACGAGGCCCGCTACGGCATCCTCTGGGGCACCGTCGGCGCCGCCCGCGACTGCTACACCGCCGCCCTCGACTACGCGAAGAGCCGGATCCAGTTCGACCGCCCGATCGCCGGATTCCAGCTCACCCAGCACAAGCTCGTCGAGATGATGCTGGAGGTGGAGAAGGCCTACCTGGTCGCCCTGCGGATCGGCCGGCTCAAGGAGGAGGGCGCGGCCCGCCCGCCGCACATCAGCTTCGGCAAGCTCAACAACGTCCGCACGGCGCTGGAGATCGCCCGCAGCGCCCGGACCGTCCTCGGGGCCAACGGCATCACCACCGAGTACCCGGTGCTGCGGCACGCCAACAACCTGGAGTCGGTGCTCACCTACGAGGGCACCAGCGAGATCCACACCCTGATCCTGGGCGAGGCCATCACCGGCGAGTCCGCCTACCACTGACGGGCCGTCCACCTCGGGAATTCCGGTGGCCGGGACCGTCGCGGCCCGGCTACCGTGCCCACCGTGAACAGCAAGCCCACCACGCCCGGCACCGCCCCGACCACCACCCTCTGGCGCCCCACCGGCCCCGAGGAGCTGGCCCTGGTCGAGGCGTCCGGCCGGCGCGCCTGGCCGCCCCGGCTGCCCGAGCAGCCGATCTTCTACCCCGTCCTCAACGAGGACTACGCGATCCGCATCGCCCGCGACTGGAACGTCCCCGCCTCCGGCGTCGGCTACGTCACCCGCTTCGAGGTCGACACCGCCTTCCTTGCCCGCTATCCGGTGCGGCAGGCGGGCGGCCGTACGATCCTCGAACTCTGGATTCCGGCCGAGGAGTTGCCGGAGCTCAACCGGAACATCGTCGGCCGCATCGAGGTCGTCCACGAGTTCCGCCCCCAGCCGTGACGCGCGCCGCC
Organism: Kitasatospora sp. NPDC059817; assembly: GCF_042731835.1. Classification (NCBI taxonomy): domain Bacteria; kingdom Bacillati; phylum Actinomycetota; class Actinomycetes; order Kitasatosporales; family Streptomycetaceae; genus Kitasatospora; species Kitasatospora sp. NPDC059817. The sequence continues at coordinate 25,425 of NZ_JBHWIR010000094.1, forward strand.
GCGCCGGGCCCGGTTGGCGCGCGCCCGGGTGAGGAAGGCCCGGGTAGGGCGCGTCCGGGTGGGGCGCCCGCAACCGTGCCCCACCCGGCAGCGACGGCGCGCGAGGTGCGCACGGACCACGTGCTGCTCAGCTCCGCCCAGCGGACCAGCACCACCGCGCTGCTCACCCAGGCCGCCGCCCGGCGCGGCCTCGACACCGCCGTCCTGGACGGCCCGACCACGGTCGAGCGCCTCGCGGGGCGGCCCGTCCACTGGTACGGCGGCCCGCTCTCCGCGGCCCGGATCGCCGGACCGCTCGGCCTCGCCCTGCTCGAACCCGACGACGACTGGCTCACCCGCCTGCCCGAGGAGTTCACCCGGCGCCGGATCGAGCTCACCACCCTCGCCGAGGCGTGGACGCTGCGCCGCCCGGCATTCGTCAAGCCACCCGCCGACAAGTCGCTCCCGCCCGCGGTTTACCCGGACGGCACCCGCCTGCCGCGCACCGGCGACCGGATCGGCCCCGACACGCCCGTCCTGGTCAGCGAGCCGGTGACCTTCGCCGCCGAGTACCGGCTGTTCGTCCGCGACGGCGAGGTGCTCACCGGCAGCCGCTACGCCCGCTTCGGCCGGCTCGACCCGGCACCGCTGACCGCCGAGGCTGGCGCCTTCGCCCGGCGCCTGCTCGCGGCAGTCGGCGACACCCTGCCCAGCGCCGTCGCCCTGGACGTCGGCCCGATCGCGGACCCGTACGACCCGGCCGAGCACTGGGCCGTCGTCGAGGCGAACCTGCCGTGGTTCGCGCACTGCTACGCCGCCGACCCGGACCGCGTCCTGGACGTCGTGCTGCGCGCCGCCGGACCGGTCTCCCAACTCGCCCAGGCCGACCGCCGGTTCGTCCGTACGGCCGCCTGACACCCGGCGGACACCCCGCGTTCGGCGGGTGGACGCCGGGCGGTACGGCGGGAGGTGGAGCATGGCGCGGTCGGCGGCGCCCTCGGCGGGCGCGGCCGGATGTGTACGACCGAAAGGAACCCCCGCCATGTCCGCTGCCCAGTGGCCCCGCCCCCGGGTGCTCGTCGTCGGAATCGACGGCGTCCGCCACGACTACCTGGAGCACGTGCCGATGCCGCGCCTCCAGGAACTCGCCGAGGCCGGGTTCCTGGTGCCGGTGACCGTGGCGGACACCACGCCCACCATGTCCGGGCCGTGCTGGGCCACCATCGTCACCGGCGTCGAGCCCGCCAAGCACGGTGTCTGGGGCAACCACCTCGGCGGCAACCGGCTCGACGTGTTCCCCGACTTCGCCACCCGGCTCGCCCGCGGCGACCGCCGCCGCACCTTCGTCGCGGCCGGCTGGGACCCGCTGATGATCAACGAGTCCGGCGGCCCGCTGTTCCGCGCCCCCGGCCGGCTCTCGTACATCGCCCCGGCCGAGGACACCCCCGAAGCCTGGGAGGCCGTCGACGAGGAGGTCACCCGCGAGGCCGTCCACGTCCTGGGCACCGCCGACCCGGAAGCCTCCTTCGTCTACCTCGGCGCCGTCGACGAGACCGCCCATTTCCTCGGCTGCGGCGACGAGTACCGGGCGGCCATGCGCACCGCCGACGAACGCCTCGGCCGACTGCTCGACGCCGTCCGCGGCCGTGCCGACCACGCCGACGAGCAGTGGACCGTCATCGTCGTCACCGACCACGGCCACGTCGACGCCGGCGGCCACGGCGGCCGTACCGTCGAGGAGCGCACGGCCTGGGTCGCCTGCGCCGGGCACGGCATCCCGGCCGGCCCGCCCACCGGGGAGATCCGCCACCCGGACGTCGCCGCCCAGGTGTACGCCTCGCTGCTGCGCCCCATCGACCCGCACTGGACCCTCGACGGCCGGCCCTTCCCGGTCGCCCGGCCGGTGCCGGAGGCGGTGTCGGTACCGATCTGACCGGTGCTCTGATCGGCGGTCCGGCCGGTGCTCTGACCAGTGTTCCGACCAGAGTTCCGACCAGTGCTCTGACCAGTGCTCTGACCAGTGTTCCGACCAGCGGCCGGCACCGTTGCCGGCACCGGGCCCGACGACGCCTCAGGGGCGCGCTGATGCATCCGGGTGCAGCAGGCCGGGCTGCGCCGGAGACCGGCTTGAGTGACGCTCGATCGAGGCCCGGGCGGCACTTGAAGACGGTGTGCCAGCCTGGGCGCCCCACCGTGTAACCCCGAGACCGGGTCGCTGGACATACCTCTGAAGGTGGAGACGGTACCCCGTGGGATGGAGACAAGATCGCGACCTCGTGGTGACGCTCCGGAGGCGCGGCACGGGCCACGATGGATACACCCGGACGGCAGACCTCGCCGACCGGACCGGAACCGGAGACGGAGAGGACAGGCGGGCATGAAGGGCATCGTGAGCAAGGTCGCACTGGGAGTCGCGGGCACCGGCATGGCCGTCGCCGTGGCCGCCGTGGCAATCGGCCCGAGGGTGTCCGATTGGTACGACGGACGCCACCAGGAGCAGGCCACCTACGACACCGGCAGCCAGGCCAAGGCCGAGCGCCGTTCGATGCCGACCTGGCTGCCCGACAACGCCTCCTCGGTGAAGTACCTGATGTCCACCACCGGCGACGACCGCCTGCTGCGCGCCACCCTTCCGGAAGGACGGCTGCCCGTCGGCTGCAGCACCGGCCTGCCCGGCAAGTCCGCGCACTCGGTGCCGCTGTCGCTCAAAGCCGGCTGGTTCCCCGAGGGCGTCGCGGCCAAGGCCAGTGGCACCTGCGGGCACTACAACGTGACGCTCACCGGCAACCAGCTCTACGCGTGGCAGGACGGCGCGGCGGTGCAGGCGGCCCTGCGCTCGGAGCGGCCCACCAAGCACTGAGCCGGGTGCCGTGCACTGAGCCGAGCACCGTGCCCCGAGCCGGGTGCCGTGCGCCGTGCGCCGTGCGCGCCGTGAGGCTCCGAGTACGCCGACAGGCTCCGATCGGCCCGCCGGGCACCGACAGGTGCGGGCGGGCCGTCGTCGTGCGCGGGTGCCGCCGGGGTGGCCGACGGTGGACCAGAGGGAGGACCCCCGCTGTCGGAAACGGCCTGGGCTGCGATAGGACGGGGCGTGGACAAACCCGTCCCGCCCCCGTCCCGTCCCCCGTTCCGTGAGGAGCCCCATGCCCGGCCCGACCGTCGGCCCTGCCGGCGACACGTCGACCGCTCCCTCCGCCGCCGCCCCCACCACCGGCCAGTCCCGCCCCGGCCGGGCCACCATCGCCGTCCTGGGCGGCCTCGTGGCGCTCGGCCCGCTCACCACCGACCTCTACCTGCCCGGGCTGCCCGAGATCGCCGACGACCTGGTCGCCGAACCGGCCGCCGTCCAGCTCACCCTCACCTTCTCCATGTTCGGGGTCGCGGCCGGGCAGTTGCTCTTCGGACCGCTCAGCGACCGCTACGGCCGCCGCCCGCCGCTGCTCGCGGGGCTCGTCCTCTACACCCTGGCCAGCGTGGTGTGCGTGATCGCGCCGAGCCTGACGGTGCTGATCATCGCCCGCTTCATCCAGGGCGCGGCCGGATCCGCGGGGCTGGTCATCGGCCGGGCCGTCGCCCGGGACCGCTTCCAGGGCGTCGCGATGCTGCGGTTCCTGGCCTCCATCGCGCTGATATCCGGGCTGGCGCCGATCCTCGCCCCGATCGTCGGCGCGCAACTGATGCGGTTCACGTCGTGGCGCGGCACCTTCGGCGCGCTGACCGCGCTCGGGCTGCTCCTGACCCTGGCCGCCTTCGGGGCGCTGCGCGAGACGCTGCCGACGCAGGCCCGGGGCACCGGCGGGGTGGGCGCGGCGCTGCGCACGATGGGGCGGTTGCTGCGCAACCTGCCGTTCCTCGGGCTGGCACTGACCAGCGC